>CALIZI010000219.1 GCA_938028705.1 uncultured Saprospiraceae bacterium
TTTTTGGCATGTTTAGAAATGCGGTTGACACTTTTTTGCCATGTAGCATAGGCTCCAAATTGAGTAAATCACGCAGAGAACGCAGAGGTCGCAGAGATTTGATAATTAACTCTCTGCGAACTCCGCGCTCTCTGCGTGAAAAAGTGTCAACTACTTTTACAGCAAATTTAAACATGCCGATTTTTTGCAATAATTAGCATTGACGTGTATCGCACTAACGAGGTCTTTTTTTATTTAAAAAATGCTTTAGCTTGGCATTCGTAGCGTGGTGCTTCCAGCCTGCGTTGCGTTTGTACGATACGAGGTCAGTACCTTATAGTTTTCACATACTTTTTACGGTTCATTACCCACTCCCGAAAGCTTTCGGGATAAATATGTGGATAATTGAATGTTGTTCTTGGCATACAAATATATCAGCACATCAACACATTCATCACCAAAAAGGAAAAAGTTCGGCAAGGTCTTCGGCAACGGGCATATCATTTTGAGTTTGCTGATAAATAATTTCAGATTGATTATAAAATGACGACCTTTCGTGAATTTTTTTATCAATAAAATCCGATAATTCATGGTCATTCAAATTGGCGAGCAAAGGTCGGTGATGAGTTTCTTGTTTCAATCGTTGGGCGAGCAGGTGTGTAGGTGTATTGAGGTAAATCGTCATTCCGGTAGTTTGCATCCATTCCAGATTATCGTGAAAACAAGGCGTACCGCCTCCCGTAGCAATGACGGTATTGACCATGCCGGAGAGCATTCCCAAGGCATCCCGTTCTATTTCCCGAAACTCCTTTTCACCTTTGGTGTCAAATATTTCCGCAATACTTTTACCTTGCCACTCGGTGATATAGTCGTCCAAATCCACAAAAGCAAAATCCAATAGTTCCGCCAATTGACGACCTATCGTACTTTTACCGCAACCCATAAAACCGATTAGATATATTTTCATGTAGCGTAATGTCTCTTTAAAATGAAAAACAATATTTAGAAACCCGTTTACTAAACTCGAAAAGTTTAGTAAATGGAAGATACTATTTCTCATCAAAACTTACCACCACCTTTTTAGTCAGCGGATGCGATTGACAAGTCAGTACAAAACCCGCTTCTACTTCATCGGGTTCAAGGGCATAATTGACATCCATTTCTACCTTGCCTTCCAATATCTTCGCCCTACAAGTACAGCACACGCCACCCTTACATGCGAAGGGTAAATCGGCACCGTTTTTCAAGGCAGTATCCAAAATATTGTCACCATGTTTACCCAATCTGAAATCAAAAGCATCACCGTCTAAGATGACTGTGATGTTGCTGTCCGATTCGCGTGGAGTAGGGGAGGGGGCGGCTTCCGGTTTAGGCTTCACCTTCTTTGTGGTGGGTGTAGTAAACAATTCAAAATGAATACGTTTGGTATCAACTTGTTGCGCTTCCAACGTTTCTTTTACTGCAAAAATCATCTCTTCCGGTCCGCACAAAAAATAATCATCTACTTGTTTGACATCAAAAAATACTTGACAAAACTGTTCGCATTTTTCGGCATCAATCCGACCATTAAACAAAGGACTGCCCAAAACTTCCCGACTTAATACATGATGCACACTCAGCCTATCTAAGTGCTTGTTTTTCAGTGCTTCTATCTCTTCCCGAAAGATAATTGAATCAAAATTTTTATTACCATAAAACAAGGTAAAACGGCTACGGGGTTCTAGTTCCAAGACCGTTTTCAGAATAGACATCACAGGCGTAATACCACTACCCGCTGCAAAAGCCACATATTGTTTTTCGTTGGCAGCATCCAGTTGAGTATAGAATTTTCCCATAGGAGTCATCACGTCGAGTTGGTCTCCGGCTTTGAGTGTTTCGTTGGCATAAGTCGAAAAACGTCCGTCTTTGACATGCTTTACCGCCACCCGCAAATCGCCTTCCAGAGGACCGGTGCATATCGAATAAGAACGTCGCACATCTTCTCCCTTAATATCGGTTTTGAGCGTCAGGTATTGTCCTTGTACAAATTCGTAATCTGCTTTGAGCGCATCCGGCACATCAAATGCTATGGACACTGCATCGGGTGTTTCTCGTCTGACTTCTCTAACCCTTAATTTATGAAATTTTGGCATGAATGAATCTATGTATTGACCGCGAATACCGTACCGACGACTTTAGCCGTCGCAGGAGTGGAAAATAAATTTATAATAAATTAAATTTCAATTACTTAAAAATTAAAGTAAAATATATTTGACGACTAAAGTCGTCAGTACAATGTTTCCGGTCAGCCTGTAAAGCGATCGAATGACTTGATTTTTTAAAATTGAAAAAAATAAACATATTGATTACTTGACAGCTAAAGCAGTCAGTACGCAATATTTTATGAATAAAAAAAGGGGAGCGCAAATTTACACAAAAATTAAATCATAGCGGGTTTGTCAAAGCCCTTTTAAATGAATATTTTTGCGTTCTTTTAGTTTATAGAGTTGATAAGGTTTATAGAGTTTATAAAGTTGATAAAGTGATTAGTGGAAATGTCATAAACAAAATCGGTGACTTCATTAACTCCGTAAACTCTATCAACTCTATCAACTAATCAACTTCATAAACTCTATCAACTTCATAAACTAATAACATGAAATTAGTAGCACACATTGGCGGTATATTTATCTATTCCGAATCACCAAAAGAGCTGGCGGATTGGTACACCAAACATCTGGGTATTGAGTACGAATATACGAGTGAGTACAAAGCCTATTATGCAAGTTTTCATTATCATCCGCTTGATGCACCCGATGCTAAACGCTATGTGGCATGGTCAATATTGCATACCGATAAACGCCCGAAATACACCGAAGGTAAAGTATTTACTGTCAATTATCGCGTCCACAATCTTGACGAAATACTTGCTCACCTACGCACAAACAATATACACATTAAAGGACAGGAAGACCACGATGAAGGACGATTTGCATGGATAGAAGACCCGGAAGGTAATACGATTGAACTTTGGGAGGAGTGAATCCGTTGGGTTTATGGAGTTTATAAAGTTTATAGGGTTGAGTCTACCCTAAAAAAAGCGAGTTCTTTGAAATATCCGAATAAAATTTTGTAAAAATCTGTTTGAGTTGCTTGGGGTTAGGATTTGAGTTGTGTTGTAGGTGTTGCTGTGTTGTGCTGTGGTCGAACAGAGCGGCGAT
>CALIZI010000220.1 GCA_938028705.1 uncultured Saprospiraceae bacterium
CAAGGAAAACCTATCAAGGTGCATAGCACCGACACCGTTAAATGTACAAACAGCGCCGCTCCTACGGAGCTTAGGAGATTTTGGGGATTATTTTGCTACAAACAGGGTCGGTACTAACGTACCTTTATCGCAAAAAGTCGAAAAACATTTATATGAAAAAATATATTATTTTTATTTTCACATTATTATCTACATCGCTCTTAGCGCAGAATGAAGCAATGAATTTGTCGAAGTATTGGCAATATCGGGCGCGATTGGTCGATGATTTTATGGTGGTGGGAGAAGGGCAAGGCAAGAGTATTCCGGCAGGTGGGCGCGACCCTGTGGCGAATTGTCAACAGGATTGGTGGATGAAACGCGATGAATGCCCGGAGCCGAAGGGAACGGGAAAATTACAATGGGGCGACGGTACGATTCACTTGGGTTACTACATTACGGTGCTGGCTACTGAACTGAAATTATTGAGCGATGCCAGGCAAGATACCGAACAAACCGCCAAGGAATTGTACTATGCGATACGTGCCTTCGAGCGACTCGACGAGGAAGCGGAACGCCGATATGGACAGTCGGGCGTGAAGAACGGCTTTTTTATTCGGGATGATGTGACGAATGATATTTTGTATGATGAAAACGGTGAAGCTAATTTTCCGAAGGGCAAAAACAGTGCGTACCAATGCGTAAAATCTGCCGGAAATTGTGGTAAGGCGAATGTAAAGGAGGGCTATTTTGTGAGTCAAGACCAAGCGATTAGTTTGTTGTTTGGCTTTACTTGTGTTGCCCAATTGATACCTGATGAACGCTGGGGGCGAGAAGATACCTTTGGTGAATTGGCAGCACAAAACACCCACCGGATGGTCTCATATATGCGTGAGCATAAGTGGCGCGTGGTAGCTCCCGATGGCAAAAAAGCACCCAATCGCTGGGGCGGAGATTTTCGTCCTTTTTCTTATAGCATTGCCAAAACAGCGACTAGAATTACGAAAAAGAAGTACCAAAAAAGCTATCAAAGCGGACGCTCGCGGGCAATGGGCGCAGTATTGCATGGCAGTTATGATTGGTTATTTGGCGTGCAGACGCACTATAATCATCCTATGATTTTCGCGCTTATGGTCAGTTCGGATGCTTGGGACAGGAATAAAATGGGCGCATACTGTAAAAGAAGCGACCAAGAAATGTATGCCCTCGCCGATGCCGTTTTGAATGATAAAAAACTGAGTAAAAGACTACCTTTTGAGCATCTTTCAGCGATGTTAAACACTGCTCCAAAAGACGGACCTTGCTACAAAACACCCGGTTGCACCGCCCCCGACGGCTGGAAATCAAACAACAGATGGCTACATCCAACTCATAAAAACGGCAACAAACACGGCATTCATCAGGAATGGAACGGATTGGATTACATGATGTTATACAATTTTTTTCATTTATATTATAAAGAAAAACTACCCGTTTATAAATGAAAAATGTAAAATAATAAATGTAAAATGTAAAATTTTTATGATGTGAAACTAATGCGATTTTTACATTTTAATAATTTTAAATAAATAATAAAATAAATATATTCCACGTACTATCGTCACTTTTACATTTTACATTTATTATTTTACATTTTATATTTACTATTTCCCTATCCGTTATTTTTTGTCAATCAAAGCCCGGCACCGCTCCCAAGCCCAAGCAATTTCCTTTCTATCAGCTACAAATATTTCGCTTATCGGTGCCTGAAACATTTTTTTATAAAAATACCAAAACAGCACTGCACCGATAGCATAGCCCACCGAAGCTCCGATAGCCGCACCCAAAATCCCCATTCGTGGTATCAGGATAATATATAATGTAATGCTAATAACAGAACTGATAATCTGCACCTTATTCGTCACACTAATGTAGCCGGAGGCAGTAAACAATTTGTCGAGCAGCCTTGCACTCACCATCAGCAATGTACCGGGCAGCAAAATCAAAAAAGGCAATATCGCTCCACTGAAATCATTGCCATATACAAAAGGTATCACATAAGGTCCGGCGAGTATAGCTATTAAGGTACAAATGAACAAAAAACTCCATACAATCCGATGTGTTTTTTTGACGAGTTCAATATTAGCTGTTTGGTCTTTGCTCTCCGCTATACGATTATATACCACCTGTCCGAGTGCCATCGGAACAAGCCACAAAAGTTCGGAAAGCATGACGGCGATACTGTAATTGCCCAATGCTTCTGCACTCGCTATACCGCCGAGTATCAGTTGGTCGATACGGGTATTGGCATTGACGGATAGCTGACCAAACCAACCTTTGATACCATAAGCATAACTCCGGCGAATGTAGTCCGCATTGAGCTGCACCACAGGGCGATACCTTGACCAAATATTATACATTAAAATAAATAATAACATTACACTACCAAGCAGCAAACCTACTGCCCCACCAAAGACATCATCAGAGAAAATAATTATCATAGCGATGACCATGACCGGAACGATAATTTTTCTAAGTATTTCTAAAATATTGTATAATGAAAACCACGAATCAGCGAGTATATTTTTTGAAGAAAAACGAAATAGCGTATTGATAAAAATAAGGCTAAGAATAATCGCCATGCCGCCTGTCGGAATCTGTTGCCCTGTTTTGCCAAGCAGCCCAAAGTGCCACAATCCCAAGATAACCACCGCCACCAATGCCCCTTGCAATAAGCTAATGACGAAATTGGATGCGCTGATATTTTTGACCGAAAACCGCCGCGTACTCACCTCATACACCGCCCCTGCCGGATAACCAAACGATAAAACAGGAATAAAAAAAGACGACAACAAAACGATATAGGCATACACCCCACGCCCTTCTACACCCAACATTCGCGCTATGACAACCGACGATATAATACCCAAAGGAATGAGTATCGCCCGCGTCAGCAGGTTTTGTACGGCGTATTTGGTAGATGACATTTTTTGATGAAGTGTATTCTGAGGGTGCAGCCCAAATTGTCGCATTTTTATTTTTATTAAGTGATTCACGCAGAGAACGCAGAGTGTTGATTATCAGTCCTCTGCGTTCTCTGCGAACTCTGCGTGAGATGCACTGACAATACTTAGCATTATTTCACACGCGACAATTTGGGCTGCACCCTATTCAGAGGTCACACATTGAATGTTGATTAGTTTTTTATGATAGCAAAATTAAACAACATTTAGCATAAAAATCAGGAAAATACTTGTCAATTGACAATCAACGATATACATATATTTTTATTATTTTAAATTAAATTCATTTATTACATAACTTGACAATGTCACGTTTTGAAAATAAAAATATGTTTGTATTCAACATGGGATGTTTTTTCCGAATTTGGGCTAAAACTCGTCAGACATTTAAACATTGTTGGAAAATATGACATCATCGGTGAATTTTGAAAATGTCAGACGAGTTTTAGCCCAAATTCAAGAGCAAAATGCCAACTATATTGAATAAAAATCGAACATGACCTTGTCAAGTTATTCAATTGATAATCAAATAATTTTATTTATAAATCAATGTCAATCATTTAAAATTCAACCGTCACACACCTTATGCTGCCGATTGACGTATTCGCTAAAAAAATATTATATTAGCCGTTCATTTCTTTAATCATTCAAACACTAACAAATGAGAGTAACACTAACACTACTTTTATCACTTCTATCTTTATGTCTATCAGCTCAATCGCAGCCGGGCGGCTACACCCAAAATTGGAGCAACTACCCTGCGGGAGAGTTTGGTCCGACTGTCATCAATTTTGACCATACGGGCATTGTGCCGATTAGTCAGGTGGCACCGGTGGGCGAGCATCCGCGTATTTATTTCAATCAAAGCGATAGTGCAGCAATCAAAAATCGACTGGACAATACCCTTAGCGGTCAGGAGGTATTGAAGCAACTACACGCTTACACCACCTTGCTTCATTTGGGCTATAGCAACGGCGGTATGTACCAACACAATTCCTCTTACGGCTATGATACTTTTAATAATAAAAGAATTGATAATCCGGGAAAATGGGATTCACATCAAATTTATTATAAATTAAAAAACTACGACCCTACCGCACTCGACGATGCAGGACAAGCATCAGGCGTGATTGATAACAAACGTCGCTATCTGCTATCAAGTGTCATGGCATTGGAGGCACTCGAATGTTATTTTTACTACGGCAATACCGACCCTGATACAGGTTTGAATTACGCTACACGCGCAAGCGACCTTGCAAAAGCCATGACCTATTGGGCAACTTTAGTCCTCAATGATGCTAATTTAACTTCTTCTAATTACCATCATTTTGGCGGCATACATCTGGCATATTGTTATGATTTAAATTATAATTTTATGACTACCGGACAGCAAGATACCGTCCGTATGGCATTGGCTCAAACGGTGATTTCCACGCCTCGTTATGGCTTAAATACAGAGCATTATGCAACGACGAGTAACTGGGCAGGTTTGAATTCTTTTGAATTACTGACCAATTTTGCGATAGAAGGCGAAACGGGTTATAATCCCACACTCACCGAAGAATATATGCGTGCTTATCGCAATTTTCTGACTTACGGCTGGTACAAATCGGGCGTACCTTACGAGGGTATGGGCAAAAATTATCAATTTGTCACCTCACTTATTGCGGCTGCCAAGCGGGGCTATGGCTTACTCGGACATCCGCACGTCAAGACCTATGGTAAAAATTTCATGCCTGCCACACTTTCACCTTACGGACACAGCTACACAGGTACGGATGTATGGGGCGGCTCCGGTTGGGATTCGGAAATCGGGGGCTACAAATTCAATCTTTCGGATATTCTTGGCTTGCGTTATGCTTTTCAAAATGATGCAGATATAGATTTTATGTGGCGCAATCACATCGAAAAATGGTACAGACTGAACTCAACGGGCTACGTCTATCAACAGTTCGAACCCGCTACGAGTGGCTACCATAATTACTTACTTCAAGCTGCCATTTTTTGTCAGGATTATACGCCCGGAAATTGGAATACACAAAATGCTACCATTCAAGACAGCTTGGGTTTTCTTGGACCGGAGCGCGGTTTGGCGGTACTAAAAAGTGGTCACGACGAAGATGATTTGGCTTTGCATTTTCATTGCAGACAAGATATGGGCGGACATACGCATGGCGATAGAAACAGTTTTGCGATGAGTGCTTTAGGTAGAATTTGGGTGCGATATACTTACGGTTCGCATTTTCAAGAAACCGAATATCACTCTTGTTTGCTGGTCAATGATTTGGGTGTTCCGATTGCTGATCCGGATGGGCGAAAAGCACGAATGCCCGGCAAACTCGTTAATTATGAAGATACAGGCGATGCCGTACAAGTCTGCGGCGACGCGACTTACGCCTACACTTGGGAATGGCATTGGCAATCGCGCCCACCTACGCAAGACCACTCATGGCTCAATACCAACGGCTGGTCGGCAGTGACGGAGGTTTGGAATGATTTCCGCTACGAGCAAGGCACGGAAGCGTATCACAATATTCCCTTTTACAATTATGCACATTGGAACAACGCCGGCAACTTGGAGCGCATGGTCAAACGTGCGTACAATCCGATGGATTACGTCTATCGAACCGCCTTGCTGGCGCGTGAGCCGCAGCCTTATGTCGTCATTGCAGATGATGTTCGGAAGGATGCCAATATTAATAATTTTAAATGGCTGATGCAGATAGCCAATGATTTATTTGTCAGTGAAACCATAGTAAGCGGTGACCTTTGCGATTTTCGTAATGACTTGATATTCAGTGAATCAAGTGGTAATAATCGAAAATTATTGGTGCGTGTACTCGAAAGTCGCGGTACATCACAAGCCTATCACGAAACCATCACGCCGGGCATCAATGGCAATGCGCCTATTACGAGAGTTGTGCTAGAAAGCGATGCCGTAGAACCCGAATTTAAAGTCTTGCTGTTCCCTTTTACAGATGGCGATGCACTGCCCGTCACTTCGTGGAATGCCAACAAAGACTCGCTCACGATTACTTTGAATGGTCGTACCAATCAGATTTTATTTGATGAAAGTCAAGACCACACCCAACTTGATTTTGTGGCACAGGCGAATGTAGATGAATGTGGCAAAGCACTTTGTGCTTCCGTAGATTTGGATATTCGTTTTGATGGTTTTCCATTCCAGACCAGTTGGGATATTACAGATGCTAATGGCAATGTGGTGGCATCAAGTGGTGGCACGTACAGCGGTCAGTCCGGCAATGCTACGCTCAATTTGACACCCGCTTGTCTGCCCGACGGATGTTATGATTTGACCTTTTATGATTCGGTGAATAACGGTATGTGTCCTTTCCAAAGTACTGCGACGAGTGCAGGTACTTTTGTCACGCCGGGTACTTTGATTACGCCGGGAAGTGTGGTCGCTACTTTGGGTTCGGTGGTCACGCCGGGCTTATGTGGCAATTATCAACTCTATGATGCTACGGGAACACTTCTTGTTTCAGGTGGCGGTGGCTTTGGTGCTGCCGAGACCACAAATTTCTGCTTGTCCAACGGTATAGCACAACGTATGTCCGGTGCAGGATTTGTATTTGACAATAAAACAAAAATAAATGCTTCTTTATTGAATGTATATCCAACTTTGGCTTCGGAGTTCCTCAATGTACATTATGCCGCTAATGAGGATATACAAATTAATATCATTGATATCAACGGTAGGATTTTGCAACAACATTCACGCGATAAACATGCAGACCCGACATTTACGCTTAGTGTAACCGATATTCCAACGGGCATTCATTTTATTCAAATTATTACTGCGAATGGTGTTGTGATAACGGAAAAATTTATAAAAAAAGCATAAATAAAATAAACCATATTAATAAATGAGTGCAGGACAGATTTTTTAATTTCATAAAAAAATATTTTGACAAGTGTACTGTAATGACTGCTTTACAGGCTGACTGGAAACACTGTACTGACGACTTTAGCCAACCTGTGCGATTAAAATAAGTTGAGACTTGCAAATCGACTTTTTGCGATAAAGGTACGTTAGTACCGACCCTGTTTGTAGCAAAATAGTCCCCAAAATCTCCTAAGCTCCGTAGGAGCGGCACTGTTTGTACATTTAACGGTGTCGGTGCTACGCACCTTGATAAGTTTTGCTTGGGTTTTTACTACAAACAGGGTCGATGCTAACACATCTTGAACGGCATAAAGCGGAATTTCATCGCCCACTATTTTAATCGCACAGGTCGACTTTAGCCGTCAAGTGAATTTTATTTTAATTTCTAAATGAATAAAAATCAATTAATTATAAATATATTTTCATTTCACGCGACGGCTAAAGTCGTCGGTACGGTATTCGTGGTCAGCCTGTAAAGCAATCATTACGGATTTACCATCATTGAAAATTAAAGATTTATCCTGCACCCAATTAGATAGACTTGTCAATTTTTTTTATAATATTTTTTATATTAAAAATAAATAATTTGTAAATTTAATTTATTTTAAAATAATAAAAAATACGCCTATTTCAGTCAATGTGTTCGCCAAATTGGGTATTCAGTGTTTTTTGATTATTAATAAAATTAAATTACAATTTGTATTTAATTAAAAATTAATTATTTACAAAAATAAAAATAAATAAACTATTCGCGTTTAATTTGGCGAACACATTGTTCAGTAGAGCCTTGATTTTAAAACAAATAAATTTTCGCCATTTGTTAAATATTGAAAATAAATCATTTGCACAACAACCCCAATTGACTGAAAAACGTTTAGATGTAGATGTACAACCACTGCATTTCTTAATCAAAAAAAATAATATCATGAAAAAAGTATCCACCTCCCCCTTTCTCCTCGTTTTATTGATGCTTTGCGGACTGAATATCTCCGCTCAGAAAACCCAACAACTTATCTATAAGCAAGTGGAAATTGTCATGGATGATGACAGCGATTTAGAACGCATTGCCACTTTAGGTATTGACTTAATCTGTGGTGCCAACATGACCCACAAAAACGGCAAACACCTAGTAACACTCGAACTTTCGACAGATGAAATTGCCCTGCTCGAAAACGATAATCTCCAACCCAAAATTTTGATTGAAGATTTAGCGGATTTTTATGCCAAAAGAGCTGTACGCGACCTGCCAAAGGCGCGTGAAGATTTGCGAATAGCCAAGGCTGCCGCTTTACACAAAAATGCCGAAGCGGGGCAGGATTTGGGCTGTTCGGAAGACGGATTTCCTGTACCGCAAAACTTTGTGTTGGGCAGTATGGCGGGCATGTACACTTATCAGGAAATGCTTACTCAACTTGGTTTAATGAGTGCTGCTTATCCGAATTTGATTACTGCTCCCGCTCCTATCAGTACCACCAATACGACTATTGAGGGTAGAGACGTTTTTTATCTGAAAATTTCTGACAATCCTAATGTGGATGAAAATGAGGCAGAAGTTTTATATACAGGCGTACACCATGCCCGCGAGCCTGTGAGCATGATGAACTTGATATACTACATGTGGTATTTATTGGAAAACTATGCGACAGACCCGAAAGTAAAAAATATTGTAGATAATACGGAATTGTACTTCATCCCGGTGGTCAATCCTGACGGGTATTTGTATAATGAATTGACTAATCCCAATGGTGGTGGTTTCTGGCGTAAAAACCGCAGAATTAATGGTGACGGTAGTGAAGGTGTTGACCTCAACCGCAATTATGGCTACCAGTGGGGGGTGAATAATTCGGGGTCAAGCCCTACACCAAGTTCGAGTACCTATAGAGGTACGGCTCCTTTTTCTGAACCGGAAACACAGATGGTACGCGATTTTGTGCAAAGCCATAATTTTGTCAATGCCTTCAACAATCACTGCTATTCCAATATAATGATACACCCTTGGGGATACACGCCCGCACCCACCGCAGAAGTAGAACTCCTTGACGAACTTTCAGAACAAATGTGTTGGCACAATCGATACGACTATGGCAATGCTGATGAAATCATTTACCCTGTCAATGGTGAAGCCAATGACTGGTTTTATGGCGCAGAAGATATTTTGGCATGGACACCGGAGCTTGGTGCGGCGGCAGAAGGCGGCTTTTGGCCCTCGCCTACTTTCATCGTTCCGCAGTGTGAGCGGCAGATGAAAATGTCTTTGATTTTGGCAGCTTCCGCTGCAAATTACGGCATCATCAATGACCTCACTCCCTACGATTTAGACCCTGCCAACCCGACACTGACTTTCAGTGTAGAACACCTGAGTAATGTGGACGGCGGCTTTACGATTAGCGTTTCTTCCACCAGTCCTTACGTTACCGCTATTGCCAATCCCGCTTTGAGTACGGGTATGCTGACACAGGCAAATTTCGCCACCGTTTCTACCGGAGTGACCATTGCCGCAGGTACGCCGCAGGGTGCGCCCATTACTTTTGATGTGGTATTGAACAACGGTACTTACGATATTCACACCACAAGTATCACAAAGGCATATAATGCGCCTACGATTTTCTCAGATGACGGCACTAATCTCAACAACTGGACAAGCAGTGCAGGTTGGGGTGTTACCAATTCAACAGGATACAACAGTTCAAGCAGTATCACGGATTCGCCCACCGGCAATATGAGTACCACTTCCCGCACACTTACGCTCTCCGCGCCTGTTGACCTTTCCGGCGTACAATCCCCCGTTTTGGAATATTATACCAAGTGGGATATTGCCAGACTATTCGATTATGTTCAAATTGAAGCCTCCACCAACGGTACTTCTTGGACAGACCTCTGCGGCACCTATACCAAGCCCGGCACCAGCCCCAATAATGTATGGAGCGGCTCGCCCGACCAACCTACGGGAGAAGGACTTTACGATGGCTTTCAGAAAGAATGGGTACGCGAGGAAATTGACCTTTCCACTTATGCCGGCATCAGTACGCTTTACCTGCGCTTCAAAGCCGATGGCGATACCGAAAAAACACAACTCGACGGATTTTACTTTGATGATTTTAAAATATATGCAGATGCACAGGCTTGTGCAAGTCTGGGGCTTGACATTAGATTTGACAACACTCCGGGGCAGACCTCTTGGGAAATCACAGATGCAAATGGTAATGTCGTGGCATCAAGTGGTGGTACATACAGCGGACAGATTGGTAATAACACCCTAAGTTTAACACCCGCATGTCTGCCTGATGGATGTTACGACTTGATTTTTTACGATGCTATCGGCAATGGTATGTGTCCTTTCCAAAGCACAGCATCAAGTTCAGGTACTTTTATCACGCCGGGTACTTTGATTGCTTCGGGGAGTATTGTGGCTACTTTGGGAACGGTGGTCTCGCCTGCTATATGTGGCAATTACCAACTCTATGATGCAAGCGGAAATCTAATCGTTTCGGGTGGTGCTGGTTTTGGCACTTCCGAGACCAATAATTTCTGTTTGACCAATGGCATAGCAACACGTATCGTACCCAATATAGGAGGACTGACAGCCGAACACCAACCCAAAATTCATACGCCTTTCCTGACTGTATATCCAACTTTAGCTTCGGAGTTTATCACGATTCATTATAATAGTAATGACGATACTCAAATTAATATCATTGATATAAACGGTAGAATCCTGCAACAACATTCACGCGATAAACATGCAGATCCGACATTTACCATCAATATAGCCGATATGCCAACAGGTATTCATTTCATTCAAATCATTAGCACTAATGGACTTGTAATGACGGAGAAATTCATAAAAGAATAATAGCATGTTTAAAATTGTAGTTGACACTTTTATCTTCAAATTAAAATAATGTAAAATGTAAAATGTAAAATAATAAATGTAAAATGTAATCCCGATAGCTATCGGGAGTAGGACGCGAGTGGATGTAAGGTGTTTCTATTTTATTGATTTTTAAATTTTTAAACAATAAAAAAAATAATATGTATTGTACACATACTACAAATACTTTTACAACTTGTTCCGATGAAACGGGATTTTACATTTTATATTTCAAAAAAGTGTCAACTACTTTTACCACAAATTTAAATATACCAACTAACTTGACAATGTCATGTTTTAAAAATAAAAATATATTTGTATTTAACATGGGATATTTTTTCCGAATTTGGGCTAAAACTCGTCAGACATTTAAACATTGCAGGAAAAATATGACATCATCGGTGAATTTTGAAAATGTCAGACGAGTTTTAGCCCAAATTCAAGAGCAAAACATCAAATATATTAAATAAAAATCGAACATGATATTGTCAAAATAATATTTATTTTATATTTGTAAATACAATTCAAAGTGAAATATAATTTAATACTTTTTGTATTATTAATATTCATAGCTTGTTCTGATACGGCATTAAAAGAAGAACTCGCTACGACCAAAGCCGACTTGAAAACCGCCCAAAACACCATTGAAACACTCAAAACTCAAATCGAACCGGAAGGTGAACTGGTACACCTTGTTCTGTTTCGTCTAAAACCCGGTGCCGACCAAGCAAAACTCGTCGCAGAGGTCAAAAAAATGGAAGCTATAGAAGGCTTGATGGATTTGCAAATCGGACCATTCAAAGAGTTGGGTGACAAACGAGCTATGTCAGAGTATTCGATGCTGATGGAAATGTCATTTGAAAATGAAGCTGCTTACCAAAAATATCAGGCAGACCCGCTACATCTGGCATTGAAGGAAAATATAAAATCGCTCATGGCAGGTCCGCCCGCTACTTATGATTATATTAAAAAATAAAGGCATGTTTAGGGTTGTAGTTGACACTTTCATCTTCAAATTGAAATAATGTAAAATCCCGTCATTCGTCGGGACAAGTTGTAAAATAATAAATGTAAAATGTAAAAGTGCTTGTAGTACGTACACGATATATTTGCATATTTTTAATTGTTTAAAAATCAATAAAATAAAAACATCTCGCGTTCACTCGCGTCCTACAACTTTTACATTTTACATTTATTATTTTACAACTTGTCCCGACGAATGACGGGATTTTACATTTATTATTTTACATTTATTATTTTACATTTATTATTTTACATTTTACATTACAATAACGATTTTCACCTTATAGTACAGATGAGCGAATCCTTTTTATCCAAGCTCCACTCCTCCCCAACACATATATTTGATATTTACAAAATCATCCATGCCATATTTTGAGCCTTCCCGACCAAAACCACTTTCTTTGATGCCACCAAATGGTGCTACTGTCGTAGAAATCATACCTGTATTGATACCGACCATTCCATATTCCAAGGCTTCGGATACCCGCCAAATTTGGGCATAGTCTTTCCCGTAAAAATAGGCAGCCAAACCAAATTCGGTATCGTTGGCAAGTTGAATAACCTCGGCTTCGGTTTGAAAAGAATAAACCGCTGCTACGGGTCCGAATATTTCTTCTTTGAAAATACGCATCGTGGGATGGACATCGCAAACTAAAGTAGGTTGAAAAAATAACCCTTCGCGCTTGGTTCCGCCAAGCCTTATTGTTGCTCCTTTTGAAACAGCATCTTCCAGTAATTTCTCTGTTTTATCAATAGCTTTTTCATGAATCATCGGTCCGATGACTACGCCCTCTTCCAGTCCGTTTCCCAATTTTAGGGTTTTAATTTTTGCGGAAAGTTTGTCGGTAAATTCTTTCCGAATTTTTTCATGGACAAAAATTCGATTGGTGCAAACACAGGTTTGACCCGCATTTCTGAATTTGGAAGCCATGCAGCCGTCCACCGCAGCATCAATGTCGGCATCATCAAAAACAATAAAAGGAGCATTTCCACCCAACTCCAAAGACACCTTTTTTACTTGGTCGGCAGATTGTTTGAGCAACAACTTGCCTACTCTGGTCGAACCCGTAAAGGAGATTTTTTTGACCAAGGGATTTGTGGTCAATTCTTCGCCAATGTCTATCGGATTTTTGCAAGTGATAATATTAAAAACGCCCGGAGGAAAGCCTGCCTGTTCCGCCAATTCTGCCAAAGCCAGAGCCGACAAAGGTGTTAAATCGGAGGGCTTGATGACAACCGTACAGCCCGCTGCCAAAGCCGGCGCGACTTTGCGGGTAATCATCGCATTGGGGAAATTCCAAGGGGTAATTGCTCCAACTACGCCAATCGCTTGTTTGATGACCGTAATCCGTTTATCGCTTCCGTGTCCCGGAATTACATCACCATATAATCGCCTTGCTTCTTCAGCAAACCACTCTACAAATGAAGCACCGTATTTGATTTCTCCTCTTGCTTCTGCCAGCGGTTTGCCTTGTTCGATGGTGAGCAATTGAGCGAGTGCCTCCACATTTTCTATCTGAAGTTGATACCATTTTTTGAGGATTTTACTTCGTTTGCCGGCTGTTAGTTTTCGCCACGATTGAAAGGCTTGATGCGCCGCTTCAATGGCGATTTTAGCATCATTTCTATCACAATCGGCTACTTGAGCAATTTCAGAATTGTCAAAAGGATTCGTCACTCCAAAGGTGCTGTTTTTAGTGATCCATTGTCCGTTGATATAGGCTTCTTTGTGTGTAAATTTCATTTTTTTTAAAATTTTATTTTGAGTTCTAATTTATGCAAAATAATAAATTATTTCTTGTTTTTGATTAGTTTTAAATTTACTTGATAGTGACGTGAGGATTGCTGATATTTGAATACAATTATGCACAAAAACGGAACTAAAAATAAAATGAATATTCATAGACAATAGTCTCAAAAATAGCGACTTTTTTTGTTACTTTGAGCGATTATCTACACAGCAAATTATTTAAACGAAAAGTGCTGAAAAGTCTAAGAGCATGACCATAGACCAATATATCAAAAATATTGACCGACTGTACCACTCCGGCGAAGCTACCGAACTCACTTATCGTGGCGATATGCAAAGCCTTTTTCGTAGTCTCTGCCCTGATGTGGAAGTCGTACACGAATCCAAAACTTCCGACAAAAACAAACCCGACTACACCATCAAAGATAAGGATGGCGTTCATATCGGTCACATTGAAGCTAAAAATGTGGGTGATAAGGATTTGGAAGGTGTGAAAAAAAATAAAGAACAATTTGACCGCTACAAAAGTGATTATCACAATCTCATTTTTACCGACTACACACGCTTTTTATTTTATGAAAATCATGACCTCATCAAAACCGTAGAAATCGCTGCAATTGAAGACGGACACATCGTTGCAAAGCCCGAAAATTTCCTCTTTTTCAAAGATTGCATCCTTGATTACACCACCAAAATCGGCGAAATAAAATTCCCCGCCCAACTCTCCGCACTCATGGCACGCAAAGCGCGTATCCTTGCCAACGTCATCGAAGTTGCGCTTAATGACGACCTTAGAACCGATAAAAAAGATACCGCCCTCGCCGCCCAATATGAATTTTTTCTGGAAAACCTCATCAATGACATCAAGCCCCATCAATTTGCCGATGTCTATGCCCAAACGATTACTTACGGCATGTTTGCGGCACGCTATAATGACCCCACGCCCGATACTTTTGACCGGAAAGAAGCCGCCGAACTCATCCCCAAAACCAATCCTTTTCTGCGCCGTCTGTTTACCTTTATTTCGGAAGATAAACTCAATGTCAGCATCAAACAAGTGGTGACGGAAATCGCTGAAATATTCCGTGCCACGCCCGACCTCAAAGGCATCCTTTCCAACTACGGTAAAGCCACCCAAATGGAAGACCCCATTATCCATTTTTACGAAGATTTTTTGAGAGAATACGACCCCAAAATCCGTAAAGCGCGAGGCGTGTGGTACACACCAAAACCCGTTGTCAAATTTATCGTGGAGGCGGTGGATGATGTACTGAAAACTGAATTCGGACTGAAAAAAGGCATCGGTGATTCCTCCAAAATTATTCATCCTTTTCAAGTAGAAGATAAGGAAGAAAAAGGGAAATTCATTACAGAAGAACGCGAGGTACATCGCGTACAAATCCTCGACCCCGCCACAGGAACGGGTACATTTCTCGCCGAAGTCATCAACCACATTCACCAAAAACAATTTAAAAAACAGCAAGGCGCGTGGAGTGATTACGTAGATAATCACCTGATTCCCAGACTCAACGGCTTCGAACTTCTTATGGCTTCCTACGCCATTGCTCACCTCAAATTGGATATTTTGCTGCATGAAACGGGCTACACCAACAATGGCAATAACCGCTTTCGTATCTTTCTGACCAACTCCCTCGCCAAGTTCAAAGACCATCAAATCTCATTACCCTACAACCGCCCTTTTGCCATCGAAACCAATGAGGCGAATAAACTCAAACGTGATACGCCCGTTATGTGTGTTATCGGTAATCCACCGTACAGTGGCGAAAGCCAAAATAAAGGCGTATGGATAACGACCAAAATGGAAGACTACAAAAAAGAGCCCGGCGGCATGGAAAAACTCAAAGAACGCAACCCTAAATGGATTAATGATGATTATGTCAAATTTATACGTTTTGGTCAGTATTTTATCGAAAAAAATGGTGAGGGCATTTTGGCATTTATCAATCCACATGGCTTTCTGGACAACCCGACTTTCAGAGGGATGCGCTGGAATTTGCTCAAAACCTACGACAAGATTTACACCATTGATTTACACGGAAATTCGAAGAAAAAAGAAACCGCACCCGATGGTTCGCCCGATGTCAATGTCTTTGATATTCAACAAGGTGTGAGCATCAATATTTTCATAAAAACAGGAAAAAAGAAAGCCAACCAACTCGCCAAAGTCTTTCATTATGACCTCTACGGCAAGCGACAATTTAAATATGATTTTTTATTGAATAATAATTTGAAATCTGTTCCGTTCAAAAAACCTTCTCCCAAAGCCCCCGATTTTCTATTAAAATATAGGGATGAAGAATTACTGAAGCATTATAATAAAGGAATTAGTGTTGTTAATTTTTTTAATGTAAATGTGATGGGTTTTCAAACGCACAGAGACCATTTTGCTATTGGCTGGTCGAATAGTGAAATAGAAGAAAGAATAAACGCACTAAGAGATACAAACATTGACGATACTGAGCTATATTCAAGATATTCCATAAAAGATAATCGGGATTGGCAGTTGAGTAGAGCAAGAACTATTATTCAGAATAATGATAAGTGGAGAAAAAAAGTAATCAAATGTACTTACAGACCTTTTGATTTTAGGTCTTGTCATTTCAGCGATGTAACCATGGACTATCCCCGAACAGAATTAGTAAAACATGTATTAAACAAAGATAATATTCTATTTGGTGTCGGAAGACAGGGTATGGCTGTGGGTAATATGCAGTGGTGCTTAACATTAGTTTCAAAATCTCCCGTAGATGCTAATGTTTTCAGACGAGGCGGAATAAATCTATGTCCGCTTTATCTATATCCCGAAGCTGACCTATTCAATGGTGATGGAGGACCAAGAATCCCCAATCTAAACGAAAAAATCACCAAGCAACTCTCCGAAAAACTCCAACTCAAATACGTCCACGAAAAGAAAAAAGGCAAGTCAAGTTTTGCGCCGATAGATGTGCTGGATTACATATACGCCGTCTTACATTCGCCTACTTACCGCGAGAAGTATAAGGAGTTTTTGAAGGTAGATTTTCCGCGTGTACCTTATCCGAAAGATGTAGCAGCTTTCTGGAAATTAGTGACACTGGGCGAGGAATTGCGACAGATACATCTACTTGAATCTCCTCGCTTGGAGGAATCCGATTATGGTATCTACAACCAATCGGGCGATAACATCATCACCCGAAAAATGACCAAAAACAGTATCGGCTTTGAACTCAGCGATGATACCAAACAAACAGGCAGAGTATGGGTCAATGACGAGCAGTATTTTGAAAATGTGCCGTTAGAGGCATGGGAATTTTACATCGGTGGCTACCAACCCGCCCAAAAATGGCTCAAAGATAGACACGGACGTAAATTGAGCTATGAAGATGTAGAGCATTATCAGAAAATCATCGCTGCCCTCACCGAAACGGCAGGACTGATGCAGAAGATTGATAAGATTGAAATAGAGTAAAACCGAATAAACCCAAGTTGAATATGTAGTCCCCACGACACCACGAAAAGATACTCAATACGTCTATAAAAATCCATTGATAGCAAATAATTATTCATAATTAAGTGTATGAATATCTGTATATTTACTTATTCTACGATAAAACATTATTCACATTCAAAATCGTTTTACCATGAGACTGATAGCCAGAAAATTACTGACCATTTTTACTTTCTCGGCAGTGTTTATCACAGCTTGTATGAAAGAGGAACTTGCTGATAAAATACTAAGTATCAAAGAACTTTTGGTGCAAAGATCCAAAAAGGTATATCATTAAATTACCCTATTTTACTCGAACACCACCAAATTTTTTTCAGGAAAAAGAAGACCTGATTCAAGCAAATATGCAAACCATTCTATCCAAACTCGGCTAAATTCGATGAGTTTTGGTAAATGTTTTTACTGCGAAACCAAGCTAAAAGGTAAAAGGAAAGAAGTCGATCACCATATAGAAGTGACTGTTGACGACACGCTATCTTTTGAATGGTATAACCTATATTTGTCTTATGATAATTGCAATAACAAAACACCACATTCGATTATCTCTGTATATGATGCTTTGAATCCTTGTTCAAATTCAGATGAAGAAATAATGAAGCATTTGATTTGATGATGAAATGATTGAACCCAAGAACAATTCTCCAATGGGTTTACTTATTAGACTTTGGACAAAGGAAATTGGGGAAGGGCGCAGTTCTAAATTGTCCGCTCAAAATGAAATTATAAAAATTTGATTATCAGTTGTTTATAGTCGCATTCCGATAGCTATCGGAACGGCACTATTTGTAACAACAAACCTTCCCCCAAACCGAAAAAGGCGCATAGTTCCGATAGCTATCGGAATCACCCTTAATACGTCGATTTTAATAGTGCTTCCGATAGCTATCGGAACTATGCGGCTAAGGAGGTGGAGGGTTAGTCGTCGGTTACAAATAGGGCCGGTGCTACTGCACCTTTTATCTCAAAAGTGTAATTCTATTTTTAGAAAATAAACATAAACCTTTGATAATCAAATATTTAAAAGAAAATAAATCGGGACAGTTTAGAACTGCGCCCATTGGGGAATTAGGAAATTAGGTAATCCCTTCTGTTTTAGATTTTTACAAAAAATAATTAATTGCATGTTTTATTATTATCAATAAAACTTATTTAATTGATTATCAATGAATTACGGTTTTAAACCGAATTTCCCAATTTCCTAATTCCCATTTTGTCCAAAGTCCAATTACTTACCATTCAAAAGTATAGATTAGATACTGAAATATTAGATACAAGAAGGTTAAAAAGTTTGAAGAAGTTTCATAAGCTGATTGTTCAAATACAAAAAAATAAAAATCGAACATGATATTGTCAAGATAGCAAGCACATGAAAAAAACATTACTTGCAGTCACCATTTTGATGTGTAATCATTCTGCTACCTCGAAGAAAAAACTAAAACAAAACACCAATACCAACTACAAAATCATCTGTTAAAAGAAACGGACAATTGACATGAAAAGTAATTTAAATTTGATACTCCTGATAATCTTTTCACTTTTCGGATGTAATAATTTAATATCTCAACACAACAATACATTTGAAAACAAGCAAGAAAATATGGAAATAAATACTCCTATCGAATGCGAAAAAGGCAAAAGAGCAGCCGAAAAGGATTATCAAAATGATGATTGGGGTTTATACCTTGAGAATGCCCGCTCGGGACCAAGATTTAATACTTGGGTAAGATTAATACGAGAAGTGTATAATTTGAAAATAAAAAGAGACCTGTCATATAAGGAGGGAAATTGTTACAACCAAATTATGATAGAAAAAATTAAGGCAAAATTTGGACAAGATGTATTCGAGACCATTACCAGTCAATTGGATAGTCTTTACGAAATTGATTTAGGAGATAGAAATGCGGCGTTTAAAGGCGGTGAAAGAGAACTCTTGAAATATATATATTGCAATATTGCCAGTGATTTGCTTTCCCGGAATGGCGACGAAATTCCAAGAATTATTGTTCAAATCTCCATTGACGAAAAAGGGAAAGTGATGAATGAAGGAATACGATACAAGAATAAATTTGCCGAAACCAATGACAGTTATGAGGCGGAGGCAAATAAAATCATCAACAATATGCCTGATTGGATACCGGCTATCGAAAATAAAAAAACAATACCTTTCAAAGCATACTATCTTCCAATCATATTTGGAAAAGAAATGAAAAATAAAGATTGTGACTAATCTCGTGATTCGTTTCCTCTATACCAAAATGAGATTTTGATTTGGAGTTCATGTAGAATAGTATGTACCTTTGTCACATTCATTCACTCACTGATTACGGAACGGTAAAAAAGCAACTTTATATTTTATAAATTATAATTAACTGATTATCAATTGCTTTTTTAACTCGACAATGTTAAATTGGGTGCGATTCGTTTTTGTACCCATGCTCATTTTTAATTTTTATTCAATAATGGACGGCATTGGGCTTGAATTTGGGCTAAAACTCGTCTGACATTTAAACTTTGTCGGAAAATATGAGTTCATCGGTAGATTTTGAAAATGT
>CALIZI010000221.1 GCA_938028705.1 uncultured Saprospiraceae bacterium
AGGGAGAATGCCGACCCCATTTTCATTCCTATGGTAAAATACCAATTGGACATGAGAATCAAACGCTATAAAGCACTCACTGTAAAACTGCCTAAGACAGTGGAGCGTGAAATGGATTTTCTGTATGAGGTAGAATTGGAAGACGGTACGGTGGAATTACTGCATCTGGAATTTCAGACGAAGGGCGATGCAAATATGATTTACAGGGTAGGTTTTTATCATGGTATGGCGTGGTTTGAGTATCGTAAGCCTATTCGTCATGTTGTTATTTATCTGGGTAAGGGGAAAACCCGAATGCGTACACAACTAACTGATGGTGAAATATTTAAAGGCTTTGATTTAATTAATATTAACGAAATGGATACGGAAATGCTGTTGAGTTCGCAAGTGCCGGAGGTGATTTTGCTGGCGTTTCTGAGTGACTATCCTACCAAACGTAGAGAAGAAATTTTGCGATTGGTCATTGAGCAATTGAAAAAATACAGCACCTCGAAAAGTGAATTGTCAAGATATTTACAACAGTTGACAATTTTAGCGAGATTACGTAACTTTGACAATAAAGCCATTCAAATAGTAAAAGATATGCCATTATTACAAGATTTTGATGTAACACAAGATATTCTTTACCAAGAAGGACGCGAAGAAGGACGCGAAGAAGGTATAGAAATAGGACAACAAGGGATGGTCATTCATGCTTTGGAGAAAGGCAAGACTTATGAAGAAATTATAGATTTCACAGGACTGACTTGGGAAGAAATTGAGCGTATAGATAAAGAAAGAAAAAAGAGCGAGTGATTTCTATTGCTCAACAATCTGTTGGATTTATTTTTTAATTTATTTTCAATAATTTATTGAAAATTATCCCATCGTTACTTATAATAAAAAATCGTTTTACGTCAGAATAAAAAAAATCACGTAGAGCAAACTCATGAATTTGCTCTACGTGAATTACATTTTAAAATTAATCGTTAATCATTAACCATTAATCATTAAAATTTTACCAATTATAATTAATCGAAAGGTTGATAAAACGTCCTTGTGTACCAAATTGATTGGTACGACGAGAGTAGATGACCTCACCGCGTACATTTGGCGAATACAACATATCTGGATAAACATCAAGTAAATTATTCGCGCCAAGTGTGACAGAGAGTTTATCGCTCACATGTCCGGTCAATGAAAGGTCAACTACGCTTCTTGACGGAAATACCTGCGCTTCCTCTGTATCCGGGTCAATTTCGCGGGCATCTTGTACGCTACCGAAGTTGGTCAAACGCGCCAACATGCTGAAACTTTTCACCCGATAATCAAATGTACCGATGATTTTACGATTAGGCACACCGCGTGTCAGAAACACAATATCGCGTTGGTCAATGATATTATCTTGCTGACCTTCAAAGGCTGCCGGAAGGTTGTAGCCGTCCACTTCGGTCTTGTTGAAATTGGCTGCCAATGTAAGTCCCATTCTATGGTTTTCACCGTAGAAATGTTTGTAGCTTGCCACAAAATCCAAACCTTGTGTAGTCGTATTGACGGCATTGGTAAAGACATTGATTTCATCGTAGCCCGAACCCGCAAATTGATCATAAGCATCCGCCGGAATACCACCGGAAACGATAACGCGGTCGGCAATTGAAATTTGGTAAGCATCTAAGGTCAAGGTGAAATTATTGGTGATTTCACCCGTAATACCTGCGGCAATATCGAAAGATGTTTCCGGCTGTAATTCAGTTATTCCGAAAGCATCTTGTACGAGCGCATCACGCACAGGAAGGAATGGTGTGACGACAGAATTACCGTCATCATCAAAGGCAATTTGTGCGAAATTACTGTAATGCAATTGTGCCAACGAAGGCGCACGGAAGGAGCGATTGACCGAAGCACGAATCGCATATTTATCCAAAATCTTATATCTCGCAGCCGCTTTATAAGAAAAATCACCACCAAAATCAGAGTAATTCTCAAAGCGAACCGCCGCATTAATCAAGAAATCTTCCGTAACATCATATTCACCTTCTACATATACACCTATATTGTTTCTGTACCACTCACCATCGGTGCGGTCAGAGTAGCCTTCGCGCCCTGTCGAACCTACATCTTTGAAACCTTCAACTTCAGTACCAATGACATTACCAAGTGAATCAAGGATGTCCACCTCACGAGTAGCCAAAGGACCGGCTACCCAAGATTCGGTTTGCCCCATAGATTGTTGGAAAGATTCAAAGCGTAGCTCTGTACCGGCTGCAAGATTGAAGTCGCCAAAGTTTTTAGAAATATCTGCATTAAATAAGGTTTGTGTTACATTCAAACTACCTGTGTAAAACTCTGTCGGTGAGTCACTTCCGAGACTTGGATTGACGGTATTTCGATTGTACAAATCCAAATTATTACCACTATAACCCATGCTAAAATCAATATTTACACCATCTCCCACTTCACCATTTGCACCGGAAATAATTTGCCAATCGGTGAGAATAGAAGGCGTTTCAGGATTGAAACCATTTGGGAAAATATCGAGTGCATTGCGGTCTGTACGCGCCGCCGCACGCGAGAAAATACCACCGATAATATTTTTCTTAGAAAAACCACCGAAGGTGTAAAAATCCCAATTTTCATCAATCGCTTTTCCTGCATTGATGAAAATACCGCCGTTGGTATTTTCGGCTGCACCGAGTACGGCGCGGTCAAGGTCAATACCATTCAATCGTCTCAATTCTTCATCGCGGGCAGCGTTTTCTTCTGCCGATAAACTGGGATCGTCAGGATACCAACCTGCGCTGTGCGTATAAACGCCCGAACGGTCATAAGGCTCGCTGTGGTGTCCGTGCAAAGTCGTATTGACGAAGCCATCTTCGCCCCACGGAAGTCCAAAATTGACTGAGGATGAGAAGGTTGCGCCGTCTGTAATCATGTCGTCGCCATAGATGGGGTCGCCTTCGAGGTCGGCATTGCTACCTATACCATCGTACTTTGGCTTACTAAAACCAACACCTGCATAGGTACGCACCGAACCGCCGGAACGCTTGTCTTTGAGTTGCATATTCATCACACCTGCGATGGCATCCGAACCGTATTGTGCGGCTGCCCCGTCGCGTAGAATCTCGGCGCGTTCGATAGCTGCGGAAGGAATCGCGTTGATGTCATTACCGAGTTGCCCTTTACCAACACCGTGATTGAGGCTGAAAAAAGAGACTTTGTGGCGGCGTTTGCCATTGACCAAAAGAAGTGTTTGGTCAGGCGCGAGTCCACGCAAAGAAGCGGGGTCAACGAGTGGCGCAAGGTCGTTGATACCAAACTTAACGGCATTGAACGAAGGCGCAGTATATTGCAGGGATTGCCCGATGTCAATTTGATTGGTTGCATTGAGTTCGGCTACCGAAATGACATCAATCGGAACCGGTCTGTCGATATTAGTACGCGGTTTACCACGCGAACCCAAGACGGTAACACTCTCTAAATCAACGCCTTCAGAAAGAGAAATGCTCATCGCATCGCTGCCGGAAACGGTGATTTCTTTGTCCTGAAAACCTACGTAAGAAACGACGAGCGTACTACCTTCGGGCGCATCAAGGCTGAAATTTCCATTGATGTCGGTGGTCGTACCTTGACTTGTTCCTTTGACGGAAACAGTTGCGCCAATCATTGGGAAACCACCGCCGTCGGTGATAGTTCCTGTGACTTGTGCGTTGGCTTGTGTGAAGGACAAAATCAAGACTGTAATTAGTGCGAATTTTAAGGGATGAATAAGTCGATTAAATAGTGTTTGTGTGCATTTCATAATGTATTTTTTTTATAAAAAATAAAATGTAGTTAATAATTTGAATTTCGTAATTTTATTGTGATTTTTTCATAAAATTAATACAATTCGATTACACATAATAACAAATATACAATTTTTATAAAGTTTTTATAAGTTTAAATATCGACTTACATGTAATTATTTTATGCAATATTTAATTTTCTCAATCCTGCCTTGTACTGCTAATGCTGCCTTGAAATCCTCGTCTATATCTATATCAAATAATGACCATTTTTCGCGTTCTTTTTCGTCAAAATGTGTGGCTAATAATTCCGCTTTTTCATTCGGTTTTAGTGTGACCTCAAATTGGTCTAATGGAAAAGAAAGTCCATCACCTGTTGCTTTGATAAAGGCTTCTTTACGTGTCCAGCAATTAAAAAATGCTTCATGCCGTTGTGCTTCGGGTAAGGACATCAGGCGGTCAATTTCTCCTTTGGCAAAAAAATGTTGTGCGATTTTTTCTACTTCTACTTTTGGGTTGACGACCTCTATATCAATGCCGATTTCGTAGTTTTTTGTCAAAGCAATCAGCGCAATTCCGCCTGCGTGAGATAAGTTGAATTGTAGCGTATTTTTCGGAAGAAAAGGTTTACCATTTTTACTGTAATTAAATGTGAGTGATGCAGGATTTTCGGATAAATATTGTCCTAAAATTTGTCGTAATGTTCCTCGTGCAATGATAAAATGCGACCTATCCTTTTCAAAACGAAATTTGGCTGCGCGTTCACGTTTATCTTCCGAAAGTAATTTGAAACATTCATGTTCATTACTTTCATCGGTAGTGCTGCACATGTAATGCTATTGAACCACTAAGCCCACGAAGAACACGAAAATCGAATAAATGAAGAGTTCACAAAGTGTTTCTAAGTATTTAGTAATGAATTTCTTACACTACCTTAGTTTTCTTATTTCGTTCATTCGACATTCGTGTTCTTAGTGCGCTTAGTGGTTCAGGTATTTTTGTCTAACTACTTATCATAAAAAACTAGCATTCAATTGATTGTCGAAAAATTATAACTCGACAACTATGGAATGACAGTCCAAAATAGCACGTTCTTTGACATTATCTGAACCAAAAATAAACGACTTAAACTCAAACCGGAATGACCTTTTTTCCGATTTGAGCTATAACAAGTAAGAAAATTAACTTTCAAAAAAAACTTGAAACATTATCTAAACTAATGAATGATTAAAATTTAACATTCATTATTTTATTAACTATCTGGGTAATAATTTATCCTTACTCGGAACTACTTTATATAAGTAAGCAATAAACATTTATTTAAACGAATTGAATGATTTAGAATAAGAGTGATTTATTCATTCAACGTTCAACAACATTCATTATTCCATTAACCACAATTAACCGTTAACCATTAAAAAATTAACCGTTAAAAACACACATTAATCATGAAAGAATTATCAAAAAACGTTCTACTGAACCTCCTAACCTTATTAGGATTAGCTCTATGTTTGACCTCTTGCGAAAAAGAAGTTGTAACACCAACGGGCAATGAATTTGCAAGGTTCGAAACCTCAAATTGTGTCAGAATTGACCTTCAAGTTTATCTCGAAGGCGCATACAATCCCTTAGCCCAAGAGATGACTACACGCCTCAATACCAGAGGCTTACTACCCGGACAAAAACCAGTAGGTCTTGCCGAAGCTCCAACTCCTGCCGGACAACCTTACGGCGGTTTGCCTTGGAAATATGCAGGTACGGAAGGTGCGGACTGGACAGGGGACAATTACACCGGCAGCGAGACCGACTGGGTATTGGTTTCATTTCGTACCGACATTGCTAAGGACACCGAAATTGCAAGAGCTGCGGCATTACTAAACAAAAACGGCAGCCTGGCTTTCTTTTCCGATTGTGTCTTGGAAGCCAATGAAGGAGACGCACTATATGTAGTCGTCGAACACCGTAGCCACATGGGTATTATGTCAGCCAAGCCGATTCAGGTCAAGCAAGGTGCATTCGTCCATGATTTCCGTACGGCAAACAGCTACGATGGTGGCAACGGCACAGGTGCTGGACAAAAAGAAGTCGCTCCCGGCGTATTTGCCATGTACACCGGCGATGTTGACCAGTCTGATTTGATAAGCTATGACATCAACGGCAAAGACAGAAATCTGTGGATGCTCGAAAACGGTAAATTCAACGTGTACAGCCCGGCAGATTGTAACCTCGACGGTGAAGTCAACGGCGCAGACAAATCAGGTTGGATTAGAAACAACGGACGCTCTTCAAGAGTACCCAAATAAATGTATCGCTAGTTTTCCAACACAGCTGATAACGACAGACATTCCGGTTCGCCGGAATGTCTGTTATATACTCCATATTTAGGTTTTCTTTTCAAATAGTATTGACAATTAGTTTATTATAAATAAATAAGATGTTTTAAGTATAATTAAATTTATTATTTTAATAATTTTTAATTATTTTGGAAGCAATATTTTTAATAAAAAACTAAAAATTGAGATATAAAAAATGTAACTACCTACTACCCTTAAAAATTTGAGTTCAAGAAAAAAGATTTAAAATTTACAAATATAGTTATTATTTTTGCGAAAACTTTACTGAATTGAATTTACCAACCGACATACCAACTTGCCATAAGGTAATTTTAGAA
>CALIZI010000222.1 GCA_938028705.1 uncultured Saprospiraceae bacterium
ATAAATCTATGTATTTTAAACTAATAATCAGCGTTTTAACGCTAAAAACTTCACCCTATTATCGTCGAACACCACCGGAGTTTGTGATTTGGAATTTATTTAGGTTTGCAATGGTAAATCGAAAAAACTCTATTTGTTTAACGCACGAATATAGGGTTTCATTTTAATATTGCGTAACAGATTCCAAAATTGTCGGGTTTTCTTCCAATAAATGAACCTGTAAAATAATGGTGATATTGGTTGCTTTAGTACAAAATGTCTTTTCGTAAATCTGCGAATACGTTGCTTTTTTATTTTATTTTTCCAAAAAAAACAAATAAATGTCTTGATTTTAGTGGAAAATCTAAAAATGACAATTTACCTGATTTTGCATTTAAAAATCTAAAAATTAGTATTTTATACATTAAAAATAAAATGCTTTTTTTATTTTTTTATGATTCTTGTTCTTCGGAAAAAGTATTTTTTTGTAATTGCAAGGGGCAGAGATTATCCGCAATATTGCACTATCAACTCACGATAACAAGCACACCACACACAGCTATCCGATATTTACAAAACAAACAACCGTAAAAAATCAAATTATCATAAGTTTTAATACTTAATGAATTTATACGACCACACGATTTATTAACATTTAAAATATGATAAAATGATTAAAACATTTTTAAGGCTCGTTATGGGCTTATTCATCGTTCTATTGATGACCGCAACCTGTGATGCCCAAAGTCAAAGCCTACTCACCAAGATTGAAGAAACAAAACTTGGTAATGACCAATGGGATAAAGTCAGCGTCATGCTACCCAATGCTACGTACAAAATCTCTAAAGTCGTTTATGAGGAAAACACACTGGTTGTGCTATTTACTTATACCGATAATAGAGCAAACCGAGAGCGTCCTTACACCTTTTATCTTTCTGATTACAAGATTGATTATAAGAAAGTGAGTGCGAATGATGCAGTTTATGTGCTGGCGAGACATGCGGATGAGGTAAAGGATTTTAGATGTCCACCATTTTGTCCTGAGTCTCAGGCTCGCAAGAGAAGTGAACTTGGATGCCCTGAAGACTGCCCCTTCTAAGCTTCAAGAACGTCAATATTTTATTAATTCAAAAACGTAAAAAATGAAAAATATATATTTAAGGCTCGTCATGGGCTTATTCGTCGGTCTATTGATGACCGCAACCTGTGAAGCCCAAAGTCAAAGCCTACTCACCAAAATCGAAGAAACAAAATTAGGTAATGACCAATGGGATAAAGTCAGCGTCATGCTACCCAATGCTACCTATAAAATTTCTAAAGTCGTTTACCAAGATAATCAACTGGTCGTGCTGTTTAATTATACTTCTAAAAAAGAAAGTAAGCCACGTCCTTACACCTTTTATCTTTCTGATTATAAGATTGACTATAAGAAGGTAAGTGAGAATGATGCGGTTTATGTACTGGCGAGGCATGCGGACGAGGTGAAAGCGGCAAGATGTCCGCCAAGGTGTCTTGAACATCAAAGTTCGAGAGCAAGTGGTATTCGATGTCCTCACCATTGTTCCTTCTAACATTCAAAAACATTTGGACTTTGGACAAAATGGGAACTAGGGAATTGGGAAATTAGATTTACAACCGTAACTCATTGATAATCAATTGAATGAGTTTTATTAGAGCATCGGATAAAAAAGTGGTAAATTAAAATTACAACAAATTGATTATCAATTAATTACCAAGACATATTTACCACTTTTTATGCTGATGCTCTAATTAATAAAATAAAACATGTAATTAATTATTTTTTGTAAAAATCTAATAAAGAAGGGTTTACCTAATTTCCCAATTCCCCAATTTCCTCTGTACAAAGTCTAAAAAAACATCAATATTTTATTAATTCAAAAAACGTAAACTACCCGCTATGCTTTGCATGGCGGGTAGTTTTATTTTATCGTGAAAAAAATGGAATATCATACACCTCCATTATTGAATTGGCTAAGACAAATTTCAATATTTATCCCGACTTTTAATGACGAATGAGGTCAAGATGCGTCAATAGATGTGTCCACAGTCATATTTTGTGGTCTAGTTCCGAAAATAAAGGATAAACATAATTTATTCATTAGAAAAAAACTAATTTTGCCGCAAATTATAAGTCAGCAAATGAATAGACAGGAATCGCATGTCAGGAGTATCTTGAAAGGCATCAGTTGGCGGTTTCTTGCCACAGGAACGCTCATCCTTATTGTTTTTTTGGTCGAAGGTAATATTGCCACGGCACTAGGTATTGGTTCAATAGAATTTATACTCAAATTACTCATTTATTATGGGCATGAACGGGTGTGGAATGTATATCTGAAAGGACAAGAGCAAACCCCTAAAATCAGCCTTTTCAAAACTATTTCATGGCGATTTATTGCCTCTGCAACGACATTTGTGATTGCCTTTCTTGTACTGACTTCCGGTGAGGATAGTACAGGCGCAAGCAAAGCCGCTACGGTAGTTGCTATTGAATTTGTCGCCAAATTTATTATTTATTATCTGCACGAAAGAGCATGGCAACTTGTACCGCCGGGTTTTTTCAGAAAATTAATGAGAAAGGAGAGTAGCGAGTGACGAGTAGCGAGTATAGAGTAATGATTGGTAGAGTGTTATAATAAATTTCCCACTCACTACTCATCACTCTATACTCTCACACTCACTACTCGCTACTCTTATACTCACTACTAATATGAAATACAGTGATTTTGCCCCCGAATTGATGACAATAGCCCGCCGTGCAGGTGCGGCGATTATGGACATTTACGAATCTGATGCTGATTTTGGTGTAGAAGCCAAGTCGGATGATTCGCCTTTGACAAAAGCGGACAGAGCTGCCAATACGGTGATTTGTGATGCACTGGAAAAAATGCCCGACCCGTTCCCGATTGTATCGGAAGAAAATAAGGCAATTCCTTATGAGACAAGAAAGGATTATCCGTATTATTGGTTGGTAGATCCGCTGGATGGTACAAAGGAATTTATTAAGAAAAACGGTGAATTTACGGTCAATATCGCACTGATACACGAGCAACGTGCGGTACTCGGCGTAGTGTATGCTCCGGTGATTGATGAGATGTATTGGGCAGCAAAAGGCGAAGGGGCTTTTTTGATACAACAGAATAAAGAACAACGACTTACAGCTTCTTCTTTTGGTATGAAAGATGAAAAATTGAGGGTGGTTTGTTCGCGCTCCCACTTGAATGAAGGTACACAAAAATTCGTGGATGAATTGACGAATCCCGAATTGGTGGCTAAAGGCAGTTCGCTCAAATTTCTCATTCTCGCATCGGGCAATGCAGAACTCTATCCGCGCCTTGCACCTACTATGGAATGGGATACCGCTGCCGCCCAGATCGTACTCGAAGAAGCCGGCGGAAAAGTCTTGCAAGCGGATACGGATACACCATTATTATATAATAAAAAAGACCTGTTGAATCCGCATTTTATCGCCTACGGCGGAGTGAAGAGTAAGAGAGTGTAGAGTGTAGAGTAGAGAGTGGGAGAGAATAAATTTCATACACTCACTCTACACTCGTCACTCTCTACTCTACACTCTCTTACTCTCCACTCATAAACAAAACGTTAAAAAAGCCTTTCACCCGACATTATATTAAGAAAAAATAAAATAAGAGGAGAGTTGTAATTAACTTTACACAAATTCCTTTGCTATGAAAAGATTGCCTTACTCTTACTTGTTAATGTTGGTATTGTTGGTGTGTGGGTGTAAACCGTCCAACAAGTCAACCCCCATAGAAAGTAAAACCGTAGCTCAAAAAGACAGCCAACCAAGTCTGCCAACGGATACGAAACTGCTGTATCAGTCTCCGGCTTTTTTGTCGGAAGCTACGGGCAAAACCATTCGCATTGTAGCAGACAAAACTTCTTACGATGAAAAATTCGGAGACAGCTATCGCGTATTGAAAGTTTATCAGGAAGTGAATGGAGAAGAGCGCGAAGTAGTAAGCAGGTTATTGCCTGTGAATGCAAGCCCGGATTACAGGTACAATTTTGCGGATGTGTATGCTAAGGGAAAACAGGAATGGGTGATTATTCAAGGTTTTTATTTTTTCTTTTTATACGATGTAGTCCATGACCAACTTTCCGAAAAAATATACCCGCCAAAGCCAAAAGATTTTGAAGCTGCGGATGCTCAATCGGGGCGTATTACTTCACTTTCTGTGGAGGATAATCAATTAAAAGGTATCGCACAAGATATTGGTGAATTTAGTATGACTATCAGGGCTTTGCGAAGAAAATTTTAATTAGTTCATAGTTGTTGGTTCATGGTTCATGGTTTTTTGCAATATTTATAAACTCGCAAACTCGTAACTCGTAAACCACACTAGGCACCTTTTGTTTCATGTTGTTGAATATAATCGGTAATGAGTTCGTTGACAATATCGCGGATACGTGCTTTTTCGGTCTTGGCAATACCACGTAGTTTTTCGATTTTTTCAGTTTCAAAAGTAAAAGAAATGCGTTTTTTATTGGGTTTGATTTCGCTTTGCTCTATGGTCTGACGAATCAGCGAATCGAGACCAAACATAGGCTTTGTCCGACGTTTTTCTTTTTTGATGCTTTTCCCTTCGGCTACCTTTTCCGCTTTAGCTTCCACAGCTTCGGTGATGGCATCCTGAAAAATAGACTCCAAACTGTCCGAAAAATTCTTTTTGGACGAACTCTTCGACGATGCACCTGTAATCGGCTTCGTCTGTTGCTCCACCGCATCATTAAACAGGTCGTCGAAACCTGATGAAAATGTTTTATTTTTCTTTCTACCCATAATTATGTTAAATTCCAAAAAACAAATCTCAAATTCCAAAAAATAGCGGACTATCGAATTTGAATTTTGTTATTTGGTGCTTGTTATTTGTCATTTGGTGCTTGGATTTTCTCCTCCTTTTGGTCCGTAAAAGAACACCCAAGTCAGAAAATCATCTGTAAACTCCTCAAATCTATGCTCCATACGAGCAGGTACAAACAGGAAATCTCCTGCCGCAAAATCCATCCGCTCGCCATCGCAGTAAAATATACCGCTACCGGAAATGATGACATATATTTCGTCTCTTTCGTGGGGTTGTTGTTTGTCAATTTTTTCGGGTTGGTAGAGTTCTACGCCAAGTGTACCATGCTCAAATAACTCAATATATTTGGTATCCACCTTAGCGAGTTTTGCTAAGGCTTCCGCCGGCGTTATTTTATGGTATTTTGGCATATCAGTTGTAAAATTTGTCTATGGTTGAACAAGTTTTTAAAAGTGGTCTTTGTAAATTAATTAAATTATCACCTGATATGCCTTCGAGCATTTCATCCATTTTTTCTTTTATCAATCTTACAGGCGATGAAGTTATAGCCAATGTACCAAGCGTAATCGTCAATGTTTCAAGCGGGTCATCTTCTAGATCAACTAAGATTACAAACCTTTTCGTAGCCTCAATGTATGCTCTTTTTTCTGCTTTGGTCAATCTGAACTCAGGGTGTTCAATCATCGTTTTTAAGACAAACAAACTATCTATGATTTTTTCATCTAATCGAAATTTCTTAACCTGTGCTTCAATTTTTTCTTCTTCATTCGCATCGCCCAATTGCCATTCAATAAATTTTTTCCAACCTTTAAATTCAATGAAATCTAAGGTGTTTTTTGTTGGTATAATTTTCAAAGCATCACATGATTTTGGAGAATTTAAACGATGAATATCTGATATTATTTCTTTACATTTATCAAAATCATAGACCTCTGTAATAGCCGCCTTACAACAAGATTCGGGTACGTCTTTAATCGGCATTTTCAAAAACAAACCTTTGTTCTCTCCATATTCAACCAACCTATTCAAAAACGCTTCTACTGCCATACGAGTTCGTGTAAAGGTTGAGAAAGTTTTATGAATACTCGATTCAAATCGTCATTGACGTGTTCAATATCTACTAAATCATTATCATTGCGTTCAGCCAAATAATAATTTGTAAATCGCTCAATACCATATTCTTCACTGTAATGTCGCAATGCTTGTATCAAGTATGGACTATGCGAAGTCAACAGCACAGGTATTTCGTGTTTCACCAATAAGCAAATTACCTTTGCATATTCGACTTGCCATTTGGGGTGTAGGTGTGTTTCGGGTTCGTCTATGATGAGGAGTGAGCGATTGTTTAGTATTTCGGCTAATAACAGTAATTGGATGATGCCGAAGGATTTTATGCCGGAGGCGGTGTTGTTGGAGCGAAATTCTTTTTTGGGACTTTCTCCGTTTTTCGAAAATATGAAGTATTCCTTTTCCTCATCAAATAACCAATTGCCTCCAATTATCTTTTTAATTTTACCTAAAACGCCAGTTTGTGAGTGAATACCTTTTATCTCCAAAACCATTTTATTTGCCCGTCGAATTTTCTCAGTTAAACCTTTTACATGAAGCGGAACGAAAAAACCTAAATTATCGTCTTTGTTTAATGAGACTTTAGCTCTGGTAATACTATCATGTAATTGTAATACCATTGGAGTATCAATGAAAGTGACATCGTCAAAAGACAGCACCTCATCATACACATCAAAGCTAATTATATTATTTTTTTCAGCTTGAATTGCAAATAGTTTGCTGCCATTTTCATTAGAATCAATGGTCGTTTTATACTTCGCACCATCTGTTGTAAACTCTAGATGAAATTCAGATATAAATACCTTCGTCAATGCCTTCTTAAGTATTTCAGATTTTTCATCTTTTCTTTTTAATTCCGTTTCTATATCCTTCAATTGCAGGATTAATTCATCTTTTGAAGAAATTGAATTTTCGATTAGTGGGGCATCAATTATTAGATTCTTTTTTTTATCAAAAAAATTACTTATTGTACTATATTCAAAATCAATATTTTGAAATAAGCCCGGATTAGCAAGAGAAATTAAGTTGTCAACAAAAACACTTGGAGTAAACTCGGATTTAATATTATCAAAATTATAAATATTTTTTCTTAACTCTATATATAACTCTTTGACTAACTTATTCAATGTGTGTTCCTTACTCATCTCCAAATCCTGCTCATACCGACTAATCGCCTTAATCACAGCAAACACCAACTTCCCCACCGTACTTTTTCCGGTATCATTTTCACCGGCGATCACGGTCAGCCCGTCGAACTTCACGTCCGCATTCTCTATTGCCCCGAAATTTCTGATTTGTAAATCCATGATTAAAAAGTTCAAATTCAAGTGTCAATCCCGTACAGTTGTCGGGAAAGTTCAACCATCTACTGTTTGGCGTTCTACGTCCACATCCACTACCGTAGGTATAGGATTGGTGCGAGTCAAAATCTCCTTACACAATTCCAGATAATCCTCTGCACCATTACTTACTCTGCTATATTCAAAAATATCTTTACGAGCGGCGGGTGCTTCTGCAAGTGCAACGGTATCGCGTATAAAAGTTTTGAATACTTTATCACCAAAATGCTTTTGAATCGTAGCTACTACATCGCGGTTGAGTACCTTACGGGCATCGTACATGGTAGCGATGACTCCGCCGATTTGGAGTTCTTTATTGATACGAAAGCGAACTTTATCGATGACCTGTTTGAGTTTGACCACACCTTGCAGAGCGAGAAATTCGGTCTGTAAAGGAATCAATACATAGCGACTCGAAGTCAGGGAATTGAGCGTCAATAAGCCCAATGAAGGCGGGCAATCAATGATAATATAATCGTAATCGTCTTGCAGCGGGTCAAGCAATTCGCGGAGGATAAACTCGCGTCCGGCTTCGTTGACGAGTTCCATTTCTGCGCCCGAAAGGTCGAGCGTAGAGGGAACAACATCCATATTATGCTTGACTTCTACGGGCATCAGGTCGGCTTCACCACGCAATGCCTCATACATACTTGAAGGCTGCCTTCCGACACCGAGTGACAAGGTGAGGTTGGCTTGCGGGTCGAGGTCGAGGAGCAAAACACGCTTACCCAATTCGACCAAGCCGGCACCGATATTTATGGCAGAGGTCGTCTTACCAACGCCTCCTTTGTGATTTAATAATGAAATGACTATTGCCATAGTTTGTGATTAGTGATTGGTGATTGGTGATTAGTAAGGTTTCGCTTTACGAATCTACTAATTCACTGTTGACTATTCACCAATTATATATTTTTTTTTAAATGAATTACAAAGGTAGGGGTTTTATTTGAGATTTGTGGATTTAGTGATTGGTTTATCAGTGATCATAACAAATTCCAAAAAACAAACTCCAAATTCCAATGCAAACATGATTTTATCCATACTTTTTTGGAATTTGGAATTTGTTTTTTGGAATTTGAATTAAATTTTGGACTTTGGACAAAATGGGAATTAGGAAATTGGGAAATTAGGTTTATAATTATAACTTATTGATAATCAATTGAATAAATTTTATTAATAAAATAAAACATGTAATTAATTATTTTTTGTAAAAATCTAAAAAAGTCCCGATAGCTATACGACTTTTGCACTGAGAAATTTTTATAAATTGTTTATTTTAAACGTTTTATAAATTTTTATAAATTTTACTTTGTTGAAAAAACGCCATTTTTTAAACGCATTAAGAATAAAATAAACTTGTAAATATTTGTTTATTAGGAAAATAAGTATTTTTCAAAGTGCAAAAGCCGTATAGTTATCGGGATTACCTAATTTCCCAATTCCCCAATTTCCTAATTCCCATTTTGTCCAAAGTCTAAATTAAATTACTCCATCGTATAATTCGGGCGCAATGCAGAGGGCGAATCATCTGCATAAAAATTGTTGATATAATCAGCAACTTCATCCAAATCATCAGTGACTAAAAAGAGGTCAAGGTCTTTTTCACTGATATTGCCGTGTTGTTCGAGCATCGTGTTTTTAATCCAGTCAACCATACCCGACCAAAATTCTTTACCGACCAAAACAACGGGTACTTTGTCAATTTTTCCGGTTTGTATAAGGGTTAATACCTCGAATAGTTCGTCCATCGTACCAAAACCACCGGGCAGGGTGACGAATGCCTGAGCGTATTTGACGAACATAACTTTTCTAATGAAAAAATAATTATAATTGAGGTTTTTGTCTATGTCAATGAATGGATTGTGGCTTTGCTCAAAAGGGAGTTCGATATTCAATCCTACGGATGTACCACCTGCAAGGTGTGCACCTTTGTTGCCGGCTTCCATGACACCCGGTCCGCCGCCTGTAATGACTCCGTAACCCTCGTGTACCAACCTTTCCGCGACACTGACGGCGAGTTCGTAATACTTCGTGCCGGGCTTGGTACGCGCCGAACCGAAGATAGATATACAAGGTTCGATTTTATTCATTCGCTCAAAACCTTCTACAAATTCAGCAATCACCTTGAACATCGTCCAAGAGTTTTCGCCTTTGATTTCACTCCACTTTTTTTGTGGTTTATAAGGAACTGTCATCTGTTCTTCACTCATATTTATCAATTAAATTTAGTCGTTAAAAAATAATACATGTTATACTGTTTCAAGGTTAAATTGTTACATAATTTCATTGTTGCTCATAGCAATAGTTTCATCGCAAATCATTGTCTGCCAACAATGTAGTAATGAAACTATGAGACAATTCTGTCCGCTTATTTACTCTTACCTACATTAGATGTATTTCAACAAAAAAGATACGCATATTAAGGGTTTATTTTGTGAAGTGCAAGGGAAAAAGGTAGGCTTATGGGATGAAAAAATTATTCTTTGCCCTAAGAATAGTTTAAATTATTTATTTTGATACAGAAAATGCGTTTTAAAATATTAATAATCAAGCATTTAAAAACAATAATAAATAAAATAAAAATTATTTAAAATGTTTTTTTATCAGATTTATTATTAAATATTATTCATTTTTTTCTTAAATTTAGACTTTGTTTTTAATGTCAAAAAAGACTTTTTATGATGGAGGGGTGTAAGGGAGGCAATTTTTTATAATACCTCCCTTCCTTTTTATATCAAATAACAAAAACCAAGCACCAAATAACAAAAACCGTGGAATTTGGAATTTACGTTAAGTCATGATACCCTCATCTGCAAAACTATAATACCCTGATACTCCTATAATCAAATGGTCTAACACAGCAATGTCGAGGACTTTTCCTGCCTTTTTAAGTTTTCTGGTCAATTGAATGTCGGCTTTACTGGGTTGCAAATTACCGGAAGGGTGGTTATGGCAAAGCACGATGGATGTTGCCATACTATCCAATGCGCGTTTGAAAACTATTTTCGCATCCACGACAGTGCCGGATACGCCGCCCGTACTGATACACTCACGACCTATCATGCGACTGCCACGATTTATCATCAACACCCAAAACTCCTCGTAAGGCAGGTCGGCGAGTATGCCCGATATGGCATTATAGGCATCAAGACTGGAGCGCAAGACCGGACGCTCTTTTACATCAGAAAGCTGCCTGCGTCTGCCGAGTTCAAGGGCGGCGAGTATGGTCAGGGCTTTGGTTTCTCCCAATCCTTTAAACTTGGTGAGTGCAGAGAGGGGTTGTCTGCCGAGTTGATTGAGGTCGTTGCCGGAGTCGAGCAAAACACGCTGTGCAAGTCCTACCGCCGTTTCGTCTCGTGAACCGGAGCGTAGCAAAATTGCCAATAATTCGGCATCACTGAGGCTTGCTGAACCTTTGGCTAACAGTTTTTCGCGTGGACGGTCTTCTTCTGCCCACGATTTGATATTTAACTTGATGGGTTCGTACATATTCTGTGTGGTGAGTGAGTGAATCAGTTGGTCAGGCTATTGCAGTATTGTATTTAATTATGTTTTTAAAATTAAAAATCAATTATTTATAAATTTAATTTATTTATAAAATAACCTTGTTTTAAGATAGCCGAAGTAAATATAAAATTTTAAAATTCAATGTTTTCGTTTTAGCCCACAATTTTGAAGAATTATCGGATTTTAAATGAAAAAAAATCACAGAGAAATATCAATGTGTTCGCCAAATTAAAAATTATAAATTGAACATGAATAGTTTATTTATTTTTATTTTTGTAAATAATTAATTATTAGATAAATACAAATTATAATTTAATTTTATTAATAATAAAAAAACACTGAATACCCAATTTGGCGAACACATTAAAATATGCCTAATAAATCCTTTTAATCGTCACAAAAACAACCTTTGCGACCGTAAAATCATCTTTGTAAAGCGGATTATTCCTTTGCTGTCAGTAACTATTTGTACAAATGATACGTAAATATGTAGTATCTTCAATTTTGTTAATGTATTTTTAATATTTTTATAAAATAAAAAAAAATGTTGTACCAAAAAATAAGTATTATCTTATCTATTTTGTGCTTTGTGCTATATACACAGGCGCAACCTACGCCGATTAGTCCTGTGAATGAAGCTATGGATATTTCGAAAACCGTTGCATTAGAATGGACGGGCAATGCAGATGCTTATGCTATCGAAATTTACGCTTGTACGCCCGACGATATCAATGTCGGTTCACTTGACTTGAATAATTTTGAACTGGCGGAGGAAGTTGTTACGATTACCGAGATTTATGGCGACCTTTCCGGCTTGACGTATAATCCGCTTACAGGTACATTTTTTGGACCCAGCAATGGTATCCCGATGATATTTGAAATAGATACAGACGGCAGCCATATCAGAACCATTAACCTAAACGATTTTCAGGATACGGAGGGCTTGGTTTGGATAGGTGGAAATGATTATTTTGTGATTGAAGAACGAAAAGGACGGGCGGTCAAAATCACGATTGAGGCAGGTACGACAGTTATTGATTATCCTATGGAGTACATCCAATTGTCGGGCGATTGGGGCAATAATCTGGGCTTGGAGGGTGTAGCGTACAATGAAGGAACATTATATTTATTAAAAGAAAAATCTCCGGCTGCATTATATGTTGTAGAAATTCCTGATAATTTACCGCAAACTATCACGCCTGCTTACCTGTTTGACATTAATAGCAATAATTTTGGCTGTAGCGATTTTTCGGGTATGCACTATCACCCGAATGGTCATTTGTTGCTGCTCAGTCATGAGGCGCAGACCCTGATTGAAACTGATATGACAGGTGATGAAATCAGTCGGTTACATCTTGGTAAATCCGGTGCAGGAGGTACATTGTGGGAAGGTATCCTGCAAGCTGAAGGTGTATCCGTTGATAATCAAGGAAATATGTATGTCGTCAGTGAACCAAATACTTTTTACAAATTTTCTAATCCGATGCCCGCTCTGCCTTTTGATAGCACTGCGCTTACCTTTTCTACGGGTGCAGTGTCGGCTGATTCGTACAGCATACCTGCCGGAACATTACTTTCTAATAGCACCTACTGTTGGCGCATAAAAAATAATACAACCGATGAATGGTCAGAATTTTGGTCTTTTACTACGGCGGCTAATGTTGCACCCACCATCAACTTAACTGCGCCTTCGGGTAGCATGATTTTCACAAATTTGAACCCTTTTAACATCATAGCAAATGCCAATGACGCTGACGGTGAGATTTCACACATCAAATTTTTTATTAATAATGATTCTGTGGGAATAGATATGACTTCGCCTTACGCCTTCTCATTTACGCCACCCGATTATGCGACCTATCAAATCCACGCTCAAGCTACTGACAATGAATCCGCGACCACTATATCAGCGACTGTATCAGTAGAAGTCACCGATATGACCGCCCAAGATAGTCCACAAAATATCCGTAATTTTCAACTGCTCACTAATCCATTGACGGACTCTCTCATCCTTAGTTTTGAGACGATAAAACCTACACAAAATGCCCAAATTTTAATTTATGATACGACAGGCAAAAAAGTCATGACGCAGCCTGTCAGTGATTCAAATACACAGCATATATTGATAGACATCAGCACACTTCCCACAGGCATTTATATCCTGACATTAGATACTACAAGCGATCTAGTTAGTCGGACTTTTATCAAAAGATAGCAATAGGAGCGACTTTTTATTCTTTAAGTTTACGGTTTGTCGAAAACTTGAGTTAATTATTCACGTTTCACTGAAAAAATATTTCAAATAATTAAAATTCATAAAAAACTGTTTATCAATATTTTATTTAGAAATAAAAAAATAACTTAATTTGGATTGAACTGTACTGACGACTTTAGCCGTCAAGTGACAATATTTCCCGCGATGGCTAAAGTCAACCTGTGCGATTAAAATAAGTTGAGACTTGCAAATCGACTTTTTGCGATAAAGGTACCTTAGTACCGACCCTGTTTGTAGCAAAATAATCCCCAAAATCTCCTAAACTCCATAGGAGCGGCACTGTTTGTACATTTAAC
>CALIZI010000223.1 GCA_938028705.1 uncultured Saprospiraceae bacterium
ATTCACTAAACCTTTGGCATGATTCATGTCCAAACCTAATATATCATGGCAAAACTGTTCTGCTTTAGTTTTATTCACAGATAACTACTAGCAATAGTTTTGCCTATTTTTTTTGAACGACTTTTCGTCCAAAGTCTAATACCATAAGCCGCCCGTTCACCTTTGAGAACTTCCTCATTGATACGCTTGCCAACCTGCCAATACACCATAGTTATCATGGCGTTGACCGTGATAGCACCTTTTTCTTTGCCTTGTTCAATTAACCTTATAATGTCATTGAAAAGGGTAGTGTAGTCAGATAGTTCGTTTTTCATAAAAGTCTGGTTTTGCATTATCTTGAATTTATCACAATATATGCAAAAAATATATAAAAATCCGAATTGTTGATACACAACTGTAGCACGACACTTCCAGTTCGCGTGAAGTAGAACGGTGCTTCCAGCCCGTTCCCCGTATGATGTAGCAAAACTAAGGCGGCGCGAACTGGATGCCGTCATTCGTCGGCACAAGAGTATCGCGCTACATGTCGATACCTATTCCCCTTTGGTCGATAAAATAGGGGAATGACCTTATATTTTTCTATATTAGAAAGCGTGTGGAGGTAGCCTTTGAAGGAACTGGTTTTTCAAGTTAATGTTTCACACGTATTAATAATCAAAAAAATAATACATTGACATTCAGGCAAATATCAAATGATTTTCCGCTTAAAAACAAGATGAGTTTTTTGTGGCTCGTCATTACATCAATTTTTTTGACACTAATCCTGCTACAGATTCAAATAAAATTTCAGTTTTCAGTAATTGTATTAACTGCAATCGTTTTATTAAGTCTTTTTATACGTACGAGGAGTAGAAGGTTACTTTCAGACTGGACAAGGGGTAAGGATAGTATAGGAGAAATCAATTTTGAGGAAAATGCTGTCAAGCTCAATGTAAATGAATCTATATTGCATGACGATATAAAATATGTTCATTTTCAGTTCAATTATATTAAAGGACGACAATCTGCCCCCAAAGATACCATTCACAACGGACTCACAGCTTTACACATCACTACAAAAAATGATGAAACAAGAACCATAAAATTCGTCATTGAAACAGAAGAGCAATTCGAGTTTCTAAAAATCATGTTTAAAAAATGGTATCAAGACGGAATTGATATTAAAGAAGAATTTGGCGATTTAAAAATAAAAACTGTATGCTTAATACCAATTGGTCGGATGCGGTATAAAGATGTTCAAGCATTAAAAGAGGAAATTAAACCACGCTCCTCTTGAAGCCCCGAATCGTCGATACCTATTTTGCTTTGGTCGATAAAATAGGGGAATGACCATTTACCTATATTAGAAATCGTGTGGGGTTAGCCTTTGAAGGGACTGCATCTTCGATTTACTTTTCGCTAATATACTTCAAATTTCTTGTTTTTCATTTTAATGAAAACGTCAAAAATCAAACATTTTGTATTATTTTTTTGGCATTAGGCATAAATAATGTTATTTTTATGTCGAAATTTTAAACATCATTATAATGAGCAAAATCAAATTTGGAGAGTTCGCTGACGTATCAGAAATTCCTAAATCCAGTCAAACTTTCAAAACTATATCTTTATTTAGTGGATGCGGTGGGCTTGATTTAGGCTTTATTGGTGGTTTTCAAGTATTTAAAAATAAGTTCAAGAAAAAATTTACTCCTAATTCTTTTGAAATTGTATGGGGGAATGATATTGCTGTAAATGCTGTAAAAACATATAAGGAAAATATTGGAGAACATATCATTTGTGAAGACATTAAAAATATTGATGCTGCCGATATTCCAGATTGCGATATTGTACTCGGTGGTTTTCCTTGTCAAGATTTTTCTATTGCCGGTAAACGAAAGGGGTTTGAGTCGGAAAGAGGAAATTTATATAAAGAAATGCTACGAATAATTGAAGCCAAAAAGCCAATGGCATTTGTAGCTGAAAATGTAAAAAATATAATTAATCCTAAACTGATTGACTTGGAGAGAAACCAACCTGTTATCAACACTATTATTGCTGATTTCAAAAATTTAGGGTATGATGTAAAATACAAATGCTTTTTCGCACCTGATTATGGTATTCCGCAAAGAAGGGAAAGAGTAATAATAGTAGGTACAAGGAAAGATTTACAAATTGACTATAAATATCCTAAATCATTCCATCCGCCAATGACCTCAAAACAAGCTATTGATGACCTTTGGGGCAAAGAAAGTGATGAAAAAATCCTTAATCACAATCAAATATCATTAGCCAGATTTAGACCTCCCTCTAAGGTTGGTACGCAAGGAAATCAAATGATTCCTGCTGACGGACCTTCTCACACTATGAGGGCTGAACATCACATGAATATTCAGGCTCATTACAGAACTAAACATCCAGAAGGTAATCTCGAAGACCGCAGTTTTTGGAGAAGACTTACCGTAAGAGAAGCCGCCAGATTGCAGACATTTCCTGATAATTTCAAATTCATCGGCAATAAAAGTAGTACCTACAAACAAGTAGGTAATGCTGTACCGCCGATTTTAGGTTGGTATATCGCAAGGTCTTTAGAATTGGCATTAGTAAATGCCGAAAAATCAAATGTGTTAACATCGAAAATTAATGGAAAACAAAAAACTGAGTGCGTACTTGTCTAAGCGGAAAAATCAGGGAACGGTAATTCTTTGCTTTAAGATTTTGCTGGAAAATATCTTATCCAATGACTTTGATGCTACCATGACGAAGTCAGAAATCCAACGCAAATTTGATGACCAACACCAAGAGTTCGGTATCAGTACTTTTCGTTCCGATTACCTTTTGAGACAGTCATCGGCGAGTGACTCAAACGCCATTGCTGTTGAAAAAGACAATATTACTTTTTTCGTAAAACCCAAATTCCTAACAGGTGTCTCGAAAGAAGATTTACAAAATATCATCAATAATATTGAAAAGCGATTTGCTGATATTGTAGATAGACAACAACGATTTCTAAGGGAAATTGAGGCAAATCTGGAACATAGCTTAAACGAAAAAAAGCAATTCATTACGGATATGCTACTCACAAGAGAAACCGAAAAAAAAGGACAAGCATTTGAAGTGACTGCTTATGCAATTCTAAAAACATTCTACAAAATTCGTGGCTTCGAACTTAATCGCTTTTCGACTGTCTATGCCAATGATGGTGGTATAGACTTCACCTCTCAAACCGCTGTTTATCAAGTGACTACTAACTTGACTCCCAAAAAATTTGAGGAAGATTTGAGAAAAGCTCCACTCAAGAAGCGAATTTTTGTATATAAAAAATCATCGTCTGCTTTTGAGCGTCAAAATTTTGATGATGAACTTGTACTTGATTATATTAGCTCAGAAGATTTGATACAGCATCTGAATTATCTCTTTGAGAAAAAACCACAACAAAACTCTACATTTATCATCAACGAAATCATATCTGAATTTAGACGAGAGTATTATATGGAGTAGTCCTACCCAAAAGCCTCCCCCAAAATCTTAGCCTGTTCCTCATCATGCCTTTTCTTAAACCCGGTAGCCGGCGAAGCACTCGCTTTCCGCGAAACCACCCTATCGAAGGTAAACTTACGGCGAATCAATTCCGTACAGTCGTGACATTGCGAGAGGATGTACTGCCACGCGCCCATATTTTGCGGCTCTTCCTGCACCCAGACCATTTCAGCGTCTTTATATTTTTCCTTTAGCTCGGCGACTTGGTCTTCGGGCATCGGGTAGAGTTGTTCGATGCGGACGATGGCGATGTCATTGCGTTTATCGGCTTCCTTTTTCGCTAATAAATCATAATAAATTTTACCTGTACAACACAATACACGCTTCACTTTGGCGGCTTTCTTTTTGTCGCTGCCAACGGCGGGGTCGTCAATGATTTCTTGGAAGCGATTATTTGTTGTGAAGTCTTTAATATCGGAAATGCAACGCGGGTGACGCAAGAGCGACTTAGGCGACATCACGATAAGCGGACGACGAAACGGACGATGAATCTGCCGACGCAAAGCATGGAAAAAATTGGCGGGTTCGGAGATATTGACCACGCTCATATTATACTCGGCACACATCTGTAAAAATCGCTCAAAACGTGCGCTGGAGTGTTCCGGTCCTTGTCCGGCGTAGCCATGTGGGAGTAGCAAGACCAAGCCACTTGTCCACAGCCATTTACTTTCTGATGAGGAAATAAATTGGTCCACCATCACCTGTGCGCCATTATAGAAATCGCCAAACTGACCTTCCCACAGCACAAGCGTATCGGGCGTAGCCAGCGAGTACCCAAACTCAAATCCCATCACGCCAAACTCCGATAAGAGCGAGTTGTAAATGCGATATTTTCCTTGTTTTTTGGCAATGGTATTGATGCGATTATACTCCGATTTGTCATTGGAATCGACCAGTACAGCGTGGCGATGCGAAAACGTACCGCGCTTGACATCCTGCCCACTCATCCGCACGTCGTGACCTTCGAGCAAGAGCGAGGCATAAGCCGAAAGTTCTGCCATTGCCCAATCCATTTTGCCTGCATCGTAGAGTTTTTGGGTGGTTTTGAGCAAGCGACCAAATTTTTTGAGTGGCGTAAAATTGTCCGGCACCGTGAGTAAGTGCTGCACGATTTGTTCCACCGTCTTTTTCGGAATACCCGTTTTTGGAGATTGCTTCACATCTTTCGCCGTGATTTTGACCTGCATTTTGTGCCAAGCCAATTCTGGTTTTTGGTGTTTATAAGGTAGTGGTTTTTGTTTTACTTCATCAAATCGTGCTTGTAGGTCAGAGAGAAATTCCTTTTCTATACTCTTCGCCAATTCCTCTTCTACATCGCCCTGTGTCAACAAATCCTGCAAATATACATCGCGCGGATTGGGGTGACTATTGATAATATCGTACATTTTGGGTTGGGTAAATTTCGGGTCGTCGCCCTCATTATGCCCGTGCCGACGATAGCATACCATGTCGATAAATACGTCATTATTAAATTCCTGACGATATTCTGCCGCCAATTCTGCCGCAAAAATCACCGCTTCGGGATCGTCGCCATTCACATGGAATACGGGAGCTTCTACGACCATCGCCGCTGCCGTACAGTAAGTTGCCGAGCGTGCATCATCAAAATCCGTCGTGAAACCCACTTGATTATTTATCACAAAATGAATCGTGCCACCTGTATAATAACCCTCCAATTTGGACATCTGAACCGTCTCATATACAATGCCTTGCCCTGCAATCGCCGCATCGCCATGTAGCAATACGGGCAATATTTTATCATAATCAGACTTGTACAAAATATCTGCCTTCGCACGCGCATAGCCTTCCACGACGGTATTAACGGCTTCGAGATGCGAGGGATTCGGGGTCATTTTCAGATAAACTTCTTTCCCCTTTGCAGTTTTCACTTTAGAGAAAATACCCAAGTGATATTTCACATCGCCATCACCAAAGCTGAGGTCGGGTACGGCTGTCCCTTCAAATTCGTTGAAAATTTCCTCGTAGGTCTTGCCCATGATATTCGCCAAGACATTCAACCTGCCCCGATGCGCCATACCAATGATGACTTCCTCTACGCCCAAATCTGCCGCTTCATTGATGATAGCGTCCAATGCGGGAATGGTCGTCTCCCCACCTTCGAGCGAAAAGCGTTTTTGTCCGACATATTTTTTATGTAAAAATTGCTCGAACAATACCGCGCCATTCAATTTCTCCAAAATCCTGCGCTTCTTCTCTATCGTCACGCCATAATCGGACTTCAACATGCGCGACTCAATGCGCTCCCGCAACCAACGCCGACGCTCGCGATTATTGATATGATTAAATTCAAAACCGATATTTCCAGCGTAGATTTTGTGCAATCTATCCAATATCTCTTGCAAAGTAGAGTTTGGTGGCAAACCAACTTCTTTGCTTGATGCAAAACGCGAGTTCAAGTCTGCTTCCGACAAATTGAAATCAGCAAGATTGAGCTTTGCATCGCGGTCACGGCGTTCCTTAATCGGATTGGTCGTCGATAGCAAATGCCCTCGATACCGAAACGCCATAATCAATGCTCGCACATCAATTTCCTTAACCGAATCCACACCCGATGCAGGCGCAGCCGTAGCCGCCATATCTTCTGCATGTCCGTTTTGATTGACGGCAAAATCAAATCCCTCAAAAAAGGTGCGCCAGCCTTCATCTACTGCCGTTGGATTGGCTTTGTACTGTTGGTACATGTTTTCGATGAAGGTCGGATGGGCGTTGAATATGTAGGAGTAATCTTTCATTTCAATGAATGAATTTTGAATGTGTGAATGAGTGAGTGAATGAATCATTTTTCACTCAATACAAATTATGTTTTTTTTATTGTGAAATAATGAAATTCCACTTTTTATTTTATTTCTTCTTCTTCTATGTTATTGACCATATGAACAAGTGAATTAACAATATTCGACATGGCTATATCAAGTTCATTAAAAGTAATGATTTGCAGGGTTTTATGTTCAACGGTTCTGTGAAATTTTGCGGAAATAACCAGCACTTCATTATGCGTCTTGGTCTGTGGTTTTACGCTATCCATTAATGCTTCAATAGCTTCTTGAATTTGGTTTTTGGCAATGAATGCCCTCAAATCATGTTTCAATGTTGTGAGTATTTCATTATTTTTTCGTTCCGAACGAAATTCCTCTACTTTTAGCTGGAGTTCTTCGGTATTGACTTGTACTTTAAGCCCGAATACCATTGTGATGTCATTTTCGTTATCTTGCGAGGAAAATAGTAGTTTTACCACTTCGGGTGTCAATGGAATCTTGACGGATATGGTTTCATTTTTCTCCATAGACTTAGAATTTCTCTCTGAACCATTTGACAATTCTCGTCCATGCGTTTGTATGAGGTGTGTCATTTCCAATTACGGTGTTTTTGGTTTTGGGTGTTTTTTCATACGAAATTTCTAATTCCAAATTAGGGCGAATATCTGATTGTGTCAATTTATCTATAATCTCCATGAGAGATGTGTATATTCTGTTTTCTTCCAATTTAATAATGTCAATCGGCATCGTTTCATTGATTTTATGAGGCATTAAATCTTGATGTCTTGCATAAGTGCTTATCAGCTTTCTATACAAATAGGAATCTTCTTTAATGGCATTTGCCAAAAAATTAAAGAGTTGTTGGAAGTTACCACGTTCTGCTGAATATTTCAGGTGATTTTTATGTTCTAAAATAACACTCATATCAAGTTTTTTTATTGTGAATTGACAAATCCATTACCTATTTCATTTCTTTCTCGTCGGTACTATTGACCATAAAAATAATGGAGTTGGCAATGTTCATCATGGCAATATCGTATTCGCCATAGGAAATTATTTGGAGGTGTTTGTCTTCGTTGGCTCTGTTAAATCTTGCAGAAGCGAGAACGAGATTGTCGTAAATTTTTGAACCTTGTTTTACGCTGTTCATAAATGTTTCAATGGCTTCTTTGATTTGGTTTTGAGCAACCAAGGTTTTGATACCGTTTCTTAATTTTAAGACTACTTCGCTCGTTATTTGGGCTTCTTCGATGCTTGGTTCTCGTTGTGGTTTTGCCAATTCCAGTTTAATTCCTACTATCTCACTATCTCCAAATTCACCCGACCGTATGGCTTTGGCAATTTGTTCGAGCGTTTCGGGTTCGAGCGGCATTTCTACTGATATGATTTTCTTCGGTTTCATGCGTTAAGATTTCATGCCGAGCCACCTACGAAGTTTTGCCCAAAAACTTACTTGCTGTTCTTGTTTTGCATCAGTATCTGCCTGAGATTCATCATTTACACGATAAGTCACCACTGCCTTAATATCGGGAACTACATTAGAATCGTCTAATTGTTCAATAATTTCGGACAATGACATATCTATTCTTCTCTTTTCTGCCTGAATAATATCATGTGGCATTGTGCTGTGCTTTTCATGCAATTTTAGTTCCTTGTACCTTCCATTCACCAAAATCAATTGCTTGTACAAATCTGATTCTGCATTTATTGTATGTCGGAGAAAATCAAATAATTGTTCAATATTACCATTTGGTTGAATGGAATATTTCAAATGATTTTTATGTTCTAAAACAACACTCATATCAAGTTTTTTTATTGTGAAACAGCAAAATCAACATTCCGATAAATAGCTGCCAAAAGTATCTCAATTTCAAGGGATTGCAAAAGTAAGGAATTTTCTATTCCTGACACACGCTTTATGTGCCATAAATCTCCTTCGTTGCGGGTGTAGATGTCGATTTCCGGTGCATTTTGTTCGATTAGAATGTATTGTTGGAGTGTTTCGATTTTTCTGTACAGGAAGAATTTTCCACCTCTATCGTAGCCTGCGGTACTATCTGATAAGACTTCGAAGATTATGATTGGATTGGCTACGGCTTCGGAGTGAACTTCAGAATATTCTATATCGCCGCACACCACCATTGTGTCGGAATAAACAAAGCGACGTTCGACATCAATACTTACTTTCACATCACTATTCATTGGAAAGCAAGGCGAATTTTTGTCTAATAATTTGGACTGAATCCTACCAAAAATATTTCCTCCGATGATGCCATGCGGAACTGTGCCACCCGCCATAGCGAAGATTTCTCCATTATGATATTCATAACGAGTATTATTTTCGCGTTCTATGGCGATGTATTGTTCTATGCTGATGTTTTTGAGTTTTGTTGCTTGCATTAACTTGTTATTTTGATAAACCCTTTCGTATTCCTTGTATTTTTTCCAATGGAATATTTACAACTTGTGCGATTTGCTCGTCGGTCAAAATATTTTGTTTGATGAGTTCTTTGGTCATTCTTAATTCTCCCTTGAGAAGTGCTTCTTCTTCTCCTGTTTTTACTACATTGACCAACTCTAAGTAGGATAGTCGGCTTTTTTCGTACCTATCAAATTCCTTTTTATTAAGGTTGGCGATTTCAGCGGTTTTAAATGCTTTTTCAAAAATAGGTTCTCTCAATATTGTGGGTATATCATCAAAATCTTCTAAATTTTTCAAGAAATACAGCCATTTGTCATAATGCGTTTTGAGTTCATGCTCTTTTTTATTGAAGGCAGGCATTTGCAAAAATATATATTGCAATTTATCATAAAACACTTTACAATCTTGGTCTTTGAGTTCTACTTCTCGCCTTACTTTTGCTTTTTCTTCTTCTTCATCATAGAAAAAATCCAAAATAGCGATGTAGTAAATTTGGTCTAATCTAAAATTCCAATCCCCCTTTTTTGCTTGTTCTTTTATGGGAAATGTCGTGTAAAATAAAGCCCTGTCTTTGAAAAATTTGATTTTAGCTTTTTGCATTTCTACAATAAAACGCTCCCCCGTTTTACTGATGCAATGTATATCAAAAATCGCTTTTCTATCGACAGATATATCATGTAATTGTTCGGTATTTTGAAAAGAAAGTTCTTTAATTTGGTGCTTATCAGGTAGCAATTGATTCAAGAAATCCACGAGCAAGTCCTTGTTGGCTTCTTCGCCAAACAATTTCTTGAAACCAAAATCGGTATATGGATTGATGTATCTTGATTGCATTTTTTTCTATTTATTCACGTTAGACCTGTACTGACATCTTTAGCCGTCAAGTGAATTTTATTTTAATTTTTAAGTAATTGAAATGTTTTTATTACAAATCTATTTTACACTCCTGCGACGGCTAAAGACGTCGGTACGGAGCATTTCGCTCTAATTGTTATTTTTTAATTTTGATTTCAGCGAAACGTGAATATTTTATCATAAGTTTATCGCTTTCCCACGAATGATAACAACAATAAAAATAATTATAATTAAAATAATCGAAGGCCACACCGAATCTATCACCGAATACTGCGTAGAACTCGTCAAGTCATAATGAATAAACATCCCAAACATCGCCACCATCATCAACATCGGTACAATCGTATCTCTTTGCATCATTTATTTTTTGTGAAATAATGTCTTTGTTGAAAAAAGGCGTACATTCCTACAAATATCGCAGAAAATCCGCAGTTTTGCACGTTATACATGAAATATAATGCGTCAATGCGATTATATTGAATGCCAACTAAGAGTTGGTTTTTTATTAAAAATTTGATTATCAGTGTTTTTTAAAACTATTTAAATAAAATATTTTTATTGACAATTAATTACATAAATATATTTTTAAATTATTAAAAATTCACTATAACTTGACGATGTCATGTTTCAAAAATAAAAATATATTTGTGTTTAACATGGGATATTTTTTCCGAATTCAAGAGCAAAATGCCAATTATATTAAATAAAAATCGAACATGACATTGTTAAGATAAAAAAACATATATAATTGATAATCAATTATTTTTAACTCTTAATTCGCATTTGGAAATCATGTATAGAAGTAAATTGGCATAGAAAGAGAAATTGATGAGGTAGTAGAAAACATCTAAATAATATTTTTTCATTAAAAAATTGTTGAATAGCAAAATAAATATTAACTTAGAGGCTCATTCATTAACAGAATATTATTGCATTTTAAAAAAATGCCTTCTATTGTTTGTTTACCCCCCACCCCGTCTTATTTGACACATAGATTTATTCCCAACCATTGATGATAAGTTGCGTAGAATTTGCCCTTTTTATAGCTTTTCTACTCACTAATTCAGAAATTATTTTTAAATAAAACAAATAAAAAAATATTAATTTTATTTAAAATATATTTATAAAGTAAAAAAATCAGGCTACTTATTCTAAGTTTGTCCAACACTAATTTGGTTGATTGTAAAAAACTATGAACCATGAACCGACAACTATGAACTGTTAGCTAATTTTTATCACACGAATTTAAATTTATACGCCCACTATGAAAATTCCGATTACTATTACAGTGAATGGAAAAAAGCACCAAGCCGAAGTCGAAGCACGAACGCTATTGGTCTATTTCCTACGTGAAAATTTGCGCCTCACAGGTACGCACGTTGGTTGCGACACGAGTGGCTGTGGGGCTTGCACCGTTCTCCTCAATGGCAAAGCCTTAAAGTCTTGCACCATGCTCGCCGTACAAGCCAACGGTCACGAAGTCACCACCATTGAAGGTATGTCAACCAATGGCACACTTCATCCCATCCAAGATGGTTTTCATCAGAAACACGGTTTACAGTGTGGTTTCTGTACACCCGGCATGGTCATGACCGCTGCCGACCTCCTTTCCAAAAATGCCAATCCGACAGAAGATGAAATACGCCATGCTTTGGAAGGCAATCTTTGTCGCTGCACAGGATACCACAATATCGTAGCATCCATCCAACATGCAGCCCGTGCCATGAATGGCGCATCAACAACTGAATTGCCAAAAAGTAAAGTCACCACAGGCGAATTATCCATGAGCGAATAAACTAATGCTATAATGCGTCAATGCGATAATAATGTAGAACTCATTATTGCATTTCAACATTATCGCATTATCGCATTCAAAATTCACTCACTCATTCAATTATCTCATTACATCATTTAAGCATTATCGCATTATGACGTACATAGGAAAATCAGTAAAGCGAGTTGAGGACAAACGTTTCTTGACAGGCAAAGGCAAATACACCGACGATATAGTATTGCCCGGTATGACCCACGCATATATGGTGCGTAGCCCACACGCACACGCACGCATCCTCAATGTTAATACCAACAAAGCCGAAGAACATCCCGGTGTAATCGCAGTATTTACCGGAAAAGATGTAGCCGAAGTCAACGGCGTACCTTGCGGTTGGCAGGTCGATTTCAAAAACGGCGACACCATGAAGGAGCCACCGCACAAACTCTTAGTTGCGGATAAAGCCCGACACATGGGCGATGCAGTTGCTATGGTCATTGCCGAAGATTATGCTACGGCAAAAGACGCAGCAGAGTTGGTTGTCGTTGATTACGAGCCACTTCCATCTGTCACCAATGCGGTAGATGCCCTAAAGTCCGGCGCACCTTCCGTTCATGACGAAGCACCGGACAATCGTTGTTTCGATTGGGAATTGGGAACCGATAAGGCAGTTGTGGATGCAGCATTTGAAAAAGCGCACCATATTACCACATTGGAATATAAAAACCAACGGCTCGTTCCCAATGCCATAGAACCGCGTAGTGCAATCGGGCATTATGACGATACCAATGAACGCTATACCTTATATACCAGTTCGCAAAATCCACACTTGATACGGCTGTTGCTCTGCGCTTTTGTCTTGGGTATTCCCGAACACAAAGTCCGCGTAGTATCGCCGGATGTCGGTGGCGGATTTGGTAGCAAAATCTTCCACTACACAGAAGAAGCACTCGTGATTTGGGCATCCAATCAAATCAAACGTCCTATCAAATGGACAGCAGAACGTAGCGAAAGTTTCCTCACCGATGCACACGGGCGCGACCATACTACCAAGGCAGAAATGGCATTTGATGCCGATGGCAACATCCTCGCCCTACGTGCCAAAACCATTGCAAATATGGGAGCTTATCTTTCCACATTTGCACCGGCTGTGCCGACTTGGTTGTATGGTACACTCTTGCAAGGACTCTATACCACACCCGCAGTTCATGTGGACGTGACAGCAGTATTTACCCACACCACAGCGGTAGATGCGTATCGGGGCGCAGGGCGACCCGAAGCCACCTATCTGCTTGAACGCCTGATAGATACGGCTGCATTAGAAATGAAAATGGACCCTGTCGAATTGAGAAGGAAAAACTTTATTCCGGCATTCGACGGCATTGAGCAAGAGGGCTACACCACACAGGTTGCCCTCCAATACGATAGCGGCAACTATCAGCGCGTACTTGACCGCGCACTCGAAATGGTTGGTTACAAAAATTTCCGAAGAGAGCAAGAAAAAGCTCGCCAAGAAGGGCGTTTGCTCGGTATCGGATTTTCGACTTACATTGAGGCTTGTGGTATTGCACCGTCGGCTGTTGTAGGTGCATTAGGTGCGCGGGCAGGCTTATTTGAGTCAGCACATGTGCGTGTGCATCCTACCGGAAAAGTGAGTGTCTATACCGGCGCACACTCGCATGGGCAAGGGCATGAAACGACCTTCGCGCAGGTGGTTGCCGACAAGTTTGGTATTCCGCTCGAAGATGTCATTTTAGAACATGGCGATTCCGATTCGGTTGCCTTTGGTATGGGAACTTATGGCTCGCGTAGCCTTGCCGTAGGTGGTAGTGCTATCGTCAAAAGTGTCGAAAAAGTAATTAATAAAGGTACGAAAATCGCCGCTCACATGCTCGAAGCCTCCGAAGCCGATATTGAATTTGCAGAAGGTAAATGGTCGGTCAAAGGAACGGATAAGTCGGTGGGTTTTGGCGATGTATCGCTCACCGCTTATGTACCGCACAACTATCCCGAAGGCTTGGAGCCGGGTATGGATTTCTCCAGTTTCTACGATCCGGCGAACTTCACCTATCCATTTGGCGCACATATCGCCGTTGTCGAAATTGATAAAGAAACGGGCAAAACGAAACTTGAACGCTTTATCGCAGTGGACGATGTAGGCAATATCATCAACCCGATGATTGTTGAAGGACAAATACATGGCGGTGTCGCACAGGGTGTCGGACAGGCACTTTTCGAGGGTGCAATTTACGACGAATCCGGTACGCTCATGAATGGCTCATACATGGATTATACCATGCCGCGTGCCGATGATTTGCCGAGTTTTGAGGTAGATAATGCCGTTACGCCTTGTCCACACAACCCACTGGGTGTCAAGGGGGCAGGTGAGGCAGGATGTATTGGCTCTACCCCGGCGGTGGTCAATGCAGTCATGGACGCATTAGCACCTTATGGCATTCACGATGTAAAAATGCCAACGACTTCGGAAAGAGTTTGGAACATCATTCATGCGAATGGTAATGGTGTGTAACTCGTACAGGCGATTTCAATCGCCATGTTTCTATAAATGGTTGGACATGGCGATTGAAATCGCCTGTACAAGTAAAATGTAAAAACCAATTTAAACGCGATATTACGCGAGTGTTTTTTTGTATAAATAATTTTATTTTATAAAAATGTTTTAATAGTATAATTTTTTAATAATAAAAAACAATTTAATATTAAATTTTATTAAAAAATTTTATACCTGATTTTAAATACAAAATAGTCCTCCGTTTATTATATGCTAATTTGGTGTTTTACGATTCATTTAAATAATAAAAATCATAGCGTTAGTTTTTTCAATAATAAAACGTAGCATCTGTGTCCGCTTGAATTTTGTGGAAATATAGTTGGTGTGTTATACTTGAACTTGCGCTTGATTCTTGAACTTGAACTTAATTATGATACCGGCACAAGTAGAATATTATCGTCCGAATAACGTAAAGGAAGCCTTAGAGATGCTTCAAAAATTCGGAGACGATGCTAAATTATTGGCAGGCGGACACAGTCTGATACCTGCCATGCGATTGCGATTGAGTACGCCTTCACATTTGGTAGATATTGCGGGGATTCCCAACCTCGGTGGTATTAGTGACGACGGCGACTACGTCACGATAGGCGCAGGCGCAAAGCACAGTGAAATTGCCAATTCCTACCTTATCGGCGAACACCTGACGATGCTTGCCGAAGCTGGAAATATGATTGGCGATGTACAAGTCCGCAACTTCGGAACTATCGGAGGCAGTCTCGCACATGCCGACCCTGCGGCAGATTGGCCCGCACTGATGTTGGCTTCTGATGCGGTTATGGTCGTTGAAAGTCTGAGCGGTAAACGCGAGGTTCCGGCAGCCGATTTCTTTCAGGGACTATTCACTACCGACCTAAATGACGGCGAAATTTTGACGGAAATTCGCATCCCGAAACCACCGAAAGGTACGCGCTCTACCTATCAAAAATTTGTACAACCCGCCTCGCGTTTTGCGATAGTCGGTTGTGCTGCCATGATTTCGGGTACAGATACGATTTATAACTCAAGAGTAGCATTTGCAGGGGTATCTGCCAAGCCATTCCGCGACAAGGGCGTAGAAGATGCACTGGCAGGTAAATCAATTAACGAAGTAACCTTTGCCGATGCTGCAAACAAAGCCGCCGAAGGCGTATCGGTGATGAGTGACCATTTTGCATCGGAGAAATATCGTAAAAATTTAGCGAAGGTTTACACTAAACGGGCTTTGATGAAATTGCTCTAAATATTAGACTTTGGACAGAGGGAATTGAGGAATTGGGAAATTAGGTAAACCCTTCTTTATTAGATTTTTACAAAAAATAATTAATTACATGTTTTATTTTATTAATGAAATTCATTCAATTGATTATCAATGAGTTACGATTGTAAACCTAATTCCCCAATTCCCTAGTTCCCATTTTGTCCAAAGTCCAAT
>CALIZI010000224.1 GCA_938028705.1 uncultured Saprospiraceae bacterium
GTTCTTTACTTAAAATTTCCCCAAATAATATTTGGCAAATTCATAAAATCGCCTTTTGGTAGCTCAAAAAGCTATTTTTTGCTTGAAATTTTAAGAAAAAATTTAATTAAAAAATAGCTTTTTCAAACTCGTGAATGTAAGATGGGAGGCTCTGAAATGTCAAATTATCACGACATTGGCAATGCCATTACTACCGATATATCCGGAAATATTTATACAGTAGGTCAATTTAGAGGTAAAGCTGATTTCGACCCGGGACCTGACTCAACAATACTGGACTCCGGAAGTTCCTATCATATTTTTGTTCAGAAGTTAGATGCTGACGGTAATTTTCTCTGGGCAGTATCAATGGGAGGAAGTGGTGCTGCAGGATATGGGCAGGCAAACAATGAGGCTAATGCTGTTGCAGTAGATGTCGATGGTAATGTCTATGTAACAGGTTATTTTATGAAAACCGCTGATTTTGACCCGGGACCCGGTGTAGCTAATCTAACTGCTATGTATCCTAATAACCAGAACTCTCAGGATATTTTTGTTTTAAAATTAGATACAAATGGCAACTATGTGTGGGCTAAAGCGATAAGTGGGTCGTTCTTCGAGATAGGTCTGGGGATTTCAGTTGATGCCGGGAAAAATGTTTATGTCTCAGGTCGATACAGAAGTTTGATGGACTTCGACCCGGGACCGGGAACTGTCTCTTTGTTTTCCAAAGGCTACGACGACGCTTTTGTTTTGAAACTGGATGAAGACGGTAACTATCAATGGGTAACTTCGCTAGGAGGATCCGGATATGACTTCGGATGGGAAGTCGTCAATGATCATTTTGGAAATGTATATACTACCGGTATTTATACATTTGATATAGATTTTGATCCCGGTCCAGATACTTTACTTTTGGGAAATCAACAGGGCGTTTTTATACAAAAATTAGATACTGACGGCAACTTATTATGGGCTAAATCTATAGAAACATCATATAGTTCAGTAGAACACGCATTAGCGATAGATAAATCAAATAATGTGTATGTGACGGGCTTGTTTAGCGGTGATGTAGATTTCGACCCCGGTCCTGATTCCACAATTTTGACATCAGATAACTATTCTAATATTTTTATCCTTAAATTGGATGCAGATGGTAATTTTTTGTGGGTGAAAGATATTGAAAGCACCTTCCTTATTCGAAGTTACTCTATTACAATTGATGAACAAAGTAATGTTTATACTATAGGTTCTTTTTCAGAAACGACAGATTTTGGCCCCGGCACAAATACACTTTTATTAACTCCCACAGAGGGACAAAATACTTTTATACAAAAACTGGATACGGACGGTAATTTTGTATGGGCAGGAGCAATGGGAGGTACTGGTAGAGGTATTCATATTGATACTTTATGCAATATTTTCGTAACGGGTGATTATAGGGATACCACAGATTTCGACCCAAATATAGGTACGTCTAATCTCACAGGGAATGGTACCGCAGATATTTATATAGTAAAACTTAGTGGGAAATACAACGATATATCACAATGCCCACAAGGAGATATTATACTTAATACACAGCAAGCAATTGATAATTTTGTAGTACAATATCCCAACTGCACCGAGATAGAGAACCTCATCATTGGCGATAGCAACAATGCTAATAGTAATATAAGCAACTTAGACAGCTTGACAAATATCACTACCATCACTGGCAACCTCACTATTATTGGCAATCCTGACCTCACCATATTAGAAGGTCTGAACAACTTAAGCTATATTGGTGGAGATTTAGATATTCGGAATAATGATAATGGTTTATTTAGCTTACGAGGTTTAGAAAATATCACCACGCTCGAAGGCAATTTATATATCATAAATAACGATTTAATGTTTCTCGCCCTAAGCAATCTGACTTCCATAGGAGGTGATTTAGAAGTAAGAGACAATCATGACTTAGTAGCATTCGTGGGAATGGAAAGTCTTAATTCGGTGGGTGGCACTTTAAACATAGTTAATAATGATGCTTTAGTTAGTTTAACGGAATTGGAAAGTCTGGCAAGTATCAACAATCTGATTATTGATAATAACCTCCAGCTTTCGACATGTGACGCACAAGGCATCTGTGATTATCTGTCGGCAGGTGAAACGGCAATCATTCAAAACAATGCTGTCGGTTGCAATTCTGTTGCTGAAGTAGAAGATTCTTGTATATTTCTTCCCATAGAAATGTCCGCACCACTCCATGTCTATCTCGACAACCATACCGCAATACTGACATGGCGCACCGCTACCGAAACCAACAACGAAGGCTTCGAGATACAAGGCAGCAAAGATGGTATCAACTGGACAAGAATCGGCTGGCAAGCCGGACAAGGCAACTCCCTTACGCCACATTCTTACACATACACAGATGAAAAACCTTTGTTCGGAACTTCATACTACCGATTCAAGCAAGTGGATTTTACCGGCGATTTTACATATTCTAATATCGTTACTTTACAATATACTCGTCCGGGTGTCACCATTTTCCCAAATCCCAATACAGGTACATTCGACATACAAAGCACTACACAAGGCACCTACAAAATCCTCAACACATCAGGTCAAGTCATTCAAACAGGCGAACTGAAAAACAATGTTTCCATTGATATATCCGACCAAGCACAAGGTGTATATTTTATGTCTGTTCAAATCAATAATGACATGATCACTAAGCGAATTATTAAAATATGACTTTTCTATAAAAAAATGGGCATGTTTAGATTTGTCGTAAAAGTAGTTGACACTTTTTCACGCAGAGAGCGCAGAGTTCGCAGAGGGTCAATTATCAAATCTCTGCGACCTCTGCGACCTCTGCGTGATTTACTCAATTTGGAGCGTTTGCCACATTGCAAAAAAGTGTCAACCACATTTCTAAACATGCCAAAAAATGTCCTTTGCAGCTTTGCTACAAAGGACATTTTATTTTCTTTGATAGATAAAAACGAATCAATACGTAAGTTGGAATTTGGAATTTGTTTTTTGGAATTTGAATCAAGTATTTCCTTTACGATAATCGGCAAGAAATTTCTCCAAGCCCACATCGGTCAGCGGATGATTGAGCAAACCAAGTATGGCTTTGAGTGGTGCAGTCACCACATCTGCGCCCAATTCGGCACAATTCACAATATGTAAAGGACTGCGAATAGATGCCGCCAATATCTCGGTCTCGAAACCATAATTGGCATATATTTCCACCATTTGTGCGACCAGCCCCGTTCCATCCCACGTAATATCATCAATGCGCCCCATGAAAGGTGATACATAACTCGCCCCGGCTTTAGCCGCCAATATCGCCTGCCCTGCCGAGAAGACCAAAGTACAGTTAGTGCGAATACCATTTTCGGAAAAATACCGCAAGGCTTTCACACCATCTTTTATCATCGGTACTTTCACTACGATGTTATCGTGCAATTCAGCCAATGCTTCTCCCTCTTTCACGATACCTTTAAAATCAGTAGCAATCACCTCGGCACTGACATCACCATCTACTATCTCGCATATATCTACATAGCGTTTGAGGATGTTGTTTTGTCCGGTCACGCCATCCTTTGCCATGAGGGAAGGATTGGTCGTCACACCGTCGAGGATACCGAGTGCATTGGCTTCTTTGATTTCATCCAGATTAGCTGTGTCTATAAAAAATTTCATATAAATACAATGATGAGTCTACCCTAAAAAAAGCGAGTTCTTTGAAATATCCGAATAAAATTTTGTAAAAATCTGTTTGAGTTGTTTCGGTTTAGGCTTTGTGTTGTGTTGTGGATGTTGCTGTGTTGGGTTGTGGTCGAACAGAGCGGCGAT
>CALIZI010000225.1 GCA_938028705.1 uncultured Saprospiraceae bacterium
ATTCAAAAATTTTACAAGCTAATTCAAAATATAATTTGGTTTTTAAAATTGTTTTTAATAAAATATTTTTTTAAATTATTTATTATTAATTGAAAATCAATAAAATTTTGAACTCGAAAAAATTTAACAGAAATGTGAGTATAAAATGGTATAAACAATGCTTTTAACAACTATAATCGGTATCATTCTTATCATCAATATTTTTTTGATGACAGCACTTCATATTGAAATGAAGAAAACTAAAATTGATTGATAAAAAATTAGTTTATAAATATTTTTTTTATTTATATAATAATTTACAATTCAATCACTTCCCTCTGTCGCGCTACGCGAAACCCTGCTTGTTCTACCTCCTGTCTTTCTTGTGCATTCCATATTAGTGGATTAGTGTGGTTAAAATGGATAAACATAATTTTTTGTTTTTCGCTATCGCTCAAACCCTTGAACAGTTCCATACTTTCAGCCACAAAAGGATGCGGAATTTCGCTCATATCACGATTGGGTAATTCTCCGTTTTTCAGAAATGTACCATCGAGCAGTGCAATGTCCACAGTGCGGATTTCGGCTATGATGTCGCGTTCCCATTTCGCCCATTTATCAATGTCGGGAATAAAAAGTGCTTTGCGTTTTTTGCCCTCGATGCGATAGCCGACGGTTTCCGAAAATTCGTCGCGGTGCGGTACACGCATCGGGGTTACACGCAACCCTTCGGCGAGTTCTACCGTCTTATTATTGTTCAACTCCGAGAGTAATATATTGCCAAATTCGACCAACTGACTCCAAGGTCCGTTGTTGGTCAGAAAATCTTTCATGCGTGGCATCGCATACACAGGAAGACCTTTCGCGCCCATCACCTCGTGTCCAAAATCCATTAAGCCCGTATAATGACCGATATGGGCATGGGTCAGAAAAATACCATCGGGTATAAATGTTTGGGTCTTGGGCAAATATGGGGCAAGCATGGCGAGTTGGTCTTTCACGTCGGGTGTCGCTTCAAAAAGCCAACTTTGATTTGACAAGCGATTGACCAAGCCTAAAGACACCGGAAATTGCCTATCCACTTTGCCCGACCAGTGCGCCTCACAACATGTTTTTAAACAACCCGCTTGCGGATAACCCGCATCCTGTGCCGTACCCAATATGACCAAAAACTGCTCGGCTTGGGTCTCCGTTTTCAAGTTGGAAGATTCGGACGCAGGCATGGTGCAAGCTCCGAAAAAGACCAAATACAAGAGTACGGTGAAATTATATACACATTTCATAGGCTAACATATAAAGAATAAAAATTACAACTTTAGGGCAGAAAAAGAATCTTATTTTGCAAAATACAGTATTTTTGGCATAATATTTTCATATTAAAATTTTATTAAGTATTAAAAAACATGAAAAGAATAGTAGGCATATTGGTGGTGATTATCTTGGCAGTTACAAGTACATTTGTATATACCGGATGTACGGATGATTGCGAAAATAACTTCGATACTTCGGGCGGCATTATCTCGGAAATTTTCTCTTTTGGAGATTGCTTTTCGGATGTCGGTGCCTTAGAACGTCAATATGTTATCCGCGATAATGCCGCTTATCAGTCACTTGGTATATTGCCCCTCAACACGCAAGAGTGTATGAACGCCAACCTACCCGATATTGATTTTGACACCCATTCTTTACTCGGTTTATATGCCGATGGCTCTTGCAATGTCGGTTTTGACCGCATCGTAACCCAAAATGACAACACCAAAAAATATACTTATACCGTAAATGTCAATGCTTGTGGTAATTGCGAATCACTACACTTCAGCATGAATTGGGTACTTGTTCCCAAACTACCCGATGACTACACCGTAGAATTTGTGGTGGAGTAAAGAGTGTAGAGTGTGAGAGTGTAGAGTAAAAGAGTAGAATATTTCGACACGCTCCCCTCCCCCACTCTAACACTTCGTTACTCGCTACTCTCACACTCTACAATCTCCTACTTACACTCTACACTCTTTACTCTCACACTCTACACTCTCCCACTCTCAACTCTTTTGTCTTCCTGCCAGGTACGTTCGCCAACGTTCCAGCACCTTTTGCATATCATCGGGCAATTCACATTCAAAGTGCATTTCTTTACCGGTGGTCGGATGCACAAAACCCAACTCGCGGGCATGCAAGCCCTGACGCGGCATCAGGTCAAAACAATTCTCCACAAAACGCCTGTACTTCGTAAATACCGTACCTTTCACAACGCTGTCACCACCATATTTATCGTCATTAAATACCGGACAACCAATAGATTTTGAATGTACCCGAATCTGATGTGTACGTCCCGTTTCAAGCTCAAATTCGACCAAACTAACATAGTATAAACGTTCCAAAACTTTATAATGTGTAATGGCACGTTTGCCCTCGCCGCTACCCGGATCGCAGGGAGCCATCATGGTACGATTGCGCGGATGTCTGCCAATATTTTCGGTAATCGTACCTTCATCGTCCTCCGGTTCGCTCCATACAATTGCCACATAACGACGGTGAATCGTATGGTCAAAAAACTGTTTTGCCAAATGCGACATAGCGAACTCACTTTTGGCAACAAGCAATAAACCCGATGTATTTTTATCAATGCGATGTACAATTCCCGGTCGGTCCGGCAGATTACCTTCCATGACAGGCAACTGCCGAAAATGATGCGCCAAAGCATTGACCAATGTACCGTCCTTGTTCGCAATACCCGGATGCACCACCATTCCCGGCGGCTTATACAGCACCAACAAATCATCATCCTCATATCGAATATCCAAGGGAATATCTTGCGGAATAATCTCACCGGGTTTGATTGTTTTGGGCAATATAATCCTAATCACCTCACCGGGTTTGACTTTGTGATTGGACTTCACCTGCTTGTCGTTCACCAAAACCGAGCCTGCCCGAATAGCATTTTGTATCTTATTTCTCGTAATGCGTTCTGTTTTTATAACAAGAAACTTATCTATTCGCATAGGCTGCTGCTTAGGGTCAGCTACGTAGCGGAGATGTTCGTAAAATTCTTCTGAATATTCCTTATCTTCCATGATACTGCAAGATTAATGAAAAATGACGAGAATCTGTAATTCAAAGGTCTTATAAAATTAGACTTTGGACAAAGGGAATTAGGGAATTAGGGAAAACTCTCTTTTTCAGTTTTTTACAAAAAACAGCTAATTATATATATTATTTTAATATTAAAATTATCCAATTGATTATCAATGAGTTACAATTCTAAACCGAGTTTCCAAATTCCCTAATTCCCATTTTGTCCAAAGTTCAATATAAAACAGCAAAAACAAAATATTTTATGTATTTTTTATTTTATAAAAAATTTAATTTTAATGAATTATAAATTATTATTAAAAATAATTTTATTAAAAAAAGGGTAGTCCTTTAGATGTAATGCTAACTCATGGTGACTTGCCTTGCATTTTCAAAATGCAAGGCAAGTTTGAGCATTACATTTATAGCACTACCAAAAAAAGAATTAATTTGTACTAATTTTATTTTTTATGAAAAAATATACATTAATGTAAAACATAAGACAATTTTTTAAATTAAAAAAACTAATAATCAGTGAATTGTCAAATTAAAATAACAAAATCAATCACTTGTTGTTTTTTATGTATTTTTGAGAATTACTTTGGCATGTTTAGATTTGCCGTAAAACTGAACTTTGGACATTTTGGAAATTAGGTAACTGGGATCTTCGGTTTTAAACCGTAAGTAATTGATTATCAGGTATTTTATTTTTATTAAAATTAAAAAATATTTAATTAATTTAATTTTATAATTGTTTGATAAAAAATGATTTACATAATATCAAATTTCCTAATTTCCCAATGTCCAAAGTCCGGTAAAAATATAACAAATCACAATAATATAAATCAAAAATTTATTAAGACTCAAATTATGAAAATAATAAACTACTATTTGATATTCCTTTTAGCACTTATGCTTTCAGGATTACACACTTATGCCCAAAATACCTTACCGGAAAATCTATTGAGATACATCCAAGAACATAAAACCGATTGGCAACTGACGGATGCGGATGTCAAAAACCCGCTCCTCACCAGTCAACATACGAGTCAACATAATGGTGTCACACACCTCTATTTTCGACAAACACACGAAGGCATCAGCGTACACAATGCCGTTATGAATGCCAATGTAGCCGCCGATGCTAGTGTGTTGAGTATGGGTAATCGTTTTGTATCTGATTTAGCCGCTAAAATCAATGCTACCGAACCCAATATCTCACCAATAGATGCGGTCAATGCTTCCGCCCGCGAACTTCAACTTTCTCCCGAAAATAATTTTTTAATACAAAAAAATATAAATACCAACGAATACGAAATCAGTGACGGCGGTATTGCTTCCGAGCCTATTCAAGCTAAGTTGATGTACCTGCCCGTTGAAGGACAAGGTGTTCGTCTCGTATGGCAATGCGGTATTTATACCGGCAACCGACAGCATTATTGGCAAGTGAGTATAGATGCTGTCAACGGCAAGGTACTTGACCAACGTGATAAAGTCATTCATTGTGATTTTCATACGCCTGCCCATCAAGCCTCGCCGAAATATTCCCATCACAGAAGCGCAGGGTTTAAACCCTGCGCTTCTGTGATGAAGGGTAGTCAAACATGCGCTCACACATTAGCTTCAAAGGCAAAAAATATAGCACAAAGCACTGATAATCAAAAAAATACATCATCGGCAGTTGGAAGTTATAATGTCTTTCCTGTACCCGTAGAATCGCCCATACATGGCAGTCGCCAAATCGTGACTGACCCCGAAAACCTGACGGCTTCGCCTTATGGTTGGCACGATACCGATGGAGTCGCCGGCGCTGAATTTACCATTACGCGCGGCAACAACGTAGTTGCGACTGAAGATACGCTTAACGAAAACATGATAGGCTATGCTCCTGACGGTGGCAGTAATCTGAACTTTGATTTTCCGCTTGATTTTTCTCTCTCCCCTGTCTCCAATTTGGATGCCACTATTACAAATCTTTTTTATTGGAATAATATCATGCACGATGTGTGGTACTTGTACGGATTTGATGAAGCGGCGGGTAATTTTCAAGATAATAATTACGGAAATGGTGGTCTGGGAAGTGACTACGTTATGGCACAAGCACAGGACGGCGGCGGTACAAATAATGCCAACTTTTTCTCAGGAACAGACGGCACCAATGGACGCATGCAAATGTACCTTTGGCGCGGATTGACGGACGATAGCTTTGTAGGTATCACTTCGCCGGAGTCTATCGCCGGAGAATATGACTTTGGTGGTGCAGGCTTCGGACCCGATGAATATATGGTGTCCGGTAAGCTCGTGGAGGCGGTTGATGCTTCGGCGAATCCGTCGTTGGCTTGCGAACCTATCGTCAATGGGGCTGAGGTAAACGGTAATATTGCAATGATAGATAGAGGAGATTGTCTTTTTGTAAACAAAGTATTGAATGCAGAAATAGCAGGAGCTATTGCAGTGATTGTTTGTAATAATGTAGAAGGCGAACCTATCACGATGGGCGGTACAGACCCGGGCATTACGATTCCATCTATTATGTTTACGATGCAGGATTGCGCTACTATACGCGCCGAATTACCTGATGTAGAGGTAACTATAAATGTAGGAACTTTTTTATTGGATAGTAGTTTCGATAATGGTGTTATCGCACATGAGTACGGACATGGTATCTCCATACGCGGTACGGGCGGAGGCGGAGAAAGCGGTTGTCTGGATTATGATTGGCAAATGGGCGAAGGCTGGAGCGATTGGTTTGCACTAGTGATGACTGCTAAGCCCGGAGACCAAGCCACCGATGCCCGCGGTATCGGCAACTATGCCAGTGATAGAGGAGCCGACGGTGTGGGTATTCGTCGCTATCCATACACTACTGATATGACAATCAATCCACATACTTATGCCGCCGTCGATACTATGAATATACCGCATGGTGTAGGTTCTGTGTGGTGTGCTATGGCTTGGGATATGTACTGGGCATTGGTGGACCAACATGGTTTTGATGAAGATTTGTATAACGGAACAGGCGGCAATAATATCGCCATGCAACTCATCATGGACGGTATCAAAATGCAACCTTGTAATCCGACTTTCCCGGAAACGCGGGATGCTATTTTGATGGCTGACCAAGTAAATTATAATGGCGAAAATCAATGTCTGATTTGGGAAGCCTTTGCCCGTCGGGGGATAGGCACCGGTGCTACGGCAGGTCCTGTCAATGATTTTGATGTGCCGTCTGCATGTACGTCTCCACTTCCACCTATCACTTCTTTTTCAGCCAATGCTCAATCTTGTGACGGCTTGGTTTGCTTTAGAGACGAAACAGCCAATATTCCACAACAATGGGCTTGGGATTTCGGTGATGGTAATACTTCCAATGAACAACACCCGACTCATCAATATACCCAAAGCGGTACTTATACCGTTACGCTCGAAGCGGGCAATAGTACAGGTGCAATAACTGTAAGCCGGACAGATTATATTACTGTCAATATTCCACAAACGCCTGATATTCAATATAATGGAGAATGTGATAACGGCTTGGCAACACTCAGTGCCACAACCGATGCAGGTACCATTGAGTGGCTCGATGAAAGCGGTGATCTTGTTGCTACGGGCAATACTTTCACCACGCAGCCACAAAGCGATCCGCAAACTTATTACGCACAAAGTGTAGTGGCGCAAAATTCAAAGGCAGGTCCTGAAAACCGGCTCATAGGCAGCGGTACTTATCACGATTCAGACTTTAGAGGGCAGGTCTTTTTTGATGCACATCAGTCATTTACATTATTGTCTTTATTGGTAGATGCAGGTTCGGAAGGTGAGCGGACTTTCTTCTTGGAAAATGCAAACGGCACTGTCATAGAATCCGTAACGGTCAATCTACAGCCCGGACCGCAGCGTGTGGACATCAATTGGAATATCACGCCCGGAAGCTATGCCTTGGCAGGTCAATCGGTGAATTTATACCGCAACGATTCCGGCGTGTCGTATCCTTATACGCATTGCAGTGGTACAGTGACAATTACAGGTTCACCGACACAGGCAGGACCTGATTACTATTATTATTTTTATGATTGGGAAATTGAAACGACTTGCGTGAGTGAGCAATCATCCGTCATGGTCGATTGTGTGGTCGGTATTGACGATAATCCGCTTGTGGAAGTATTTAATATTGCTCCAAATCCGAATACGGGTACATTTGACCTCACACTCATTGGTGATGCCCAACAGAACATTGAACTCACCGTCTTTGATGTATTAGGAAAAAATATGTATCAAAACAATTATAATTTCCAATCCGGTCAATTAATGACCCGTCTCACATTGCCTAATATTACGTCAGGTACTTTTTTCGTAAAAGTTAGTAATGGTGACAGGGTTAATTATCAAAAGATTATTGTATATTAGCGCATTATCAAACACCTTACTCATCACTATGCCCGCAAGTCGAAAGATTTGCGGGTTTTTTTTATTTAGCATATTTTTATATTAAAAAACATCATTTCACAAAACTAAACGATTGTGTGCCAATCACTTCTCCATTAGCCGTCAATACACACACATACTGACCATTCGCTACATTTAATTGATTCAAATTCAACTGGATGGATTGTTCCGTACCATTTAAGGATTTGTTCAAGACTACATTGCCTTGTAAATCAATAATACCTAATGCTGCATTTTTATCTGTCTTTTTAAATTTCATTTCAATATAAATATCGCTATTTGCCGGATTCGGATATACTTTTAAAATTTGTGATTTTTTTTCTTCTGTTCTATGAGGAATAGGCTTGGGTTTTTGGTCAAGCAATTCCCCAAGCATGGCTTCCAGTTCGTCTAATCTTTCTTCCAGTTCGTCGTTTCTTGCTTTTTCGGCTTTTAGTTCTTCGTCTAAGTAATTGATGGCACCGAGATAACGGTAGAACATCTGACTACCATTAAAGGTGTCGTATTCGGTATCGTCATAGCCGATTCTTCCTATACTGGTCGGCATTGCTCTGGCTATTTCTCCTCCGTTGATTTGTACCTCACCATTATCACTAGGATATAATTTGAGTTGCCTGATAATATTCATGGACACCTCATTATCAATAGGTCCTGCCATACGGGCATTTCCGTTACTCGGCTCAAGTCCAACACTCCACATAAGGTCATCACTGAAAGCGGCACCTCTCACATACAACCTGCTAGGTTTTTGGGATATTATATCCTCTAATCTGCATGGCTTGGGTTCGCCAATAATAAATGCACCTGCCGATGTAAAAAATGACACATTTTTTCTGCTTTCAGGATTCCCTCCGGGATATATGGCAAGGTACAAACTATCACTATTACTTTGAACTATACCTATTTTTCTGTCTATGCCATTATTGATACGGAATCTTTGCATCGTCAGCTCTTGCTGTGCAAATAAATCATTAAACAGTAATATAACAATAAAAAACATAAATAAAGTTGTACAGAATTTCATAACACAAAAAATTTGAATGGGTGAAAAAATCTACTCAATTCCACATTACTGTGGAATTGAGTGTTTAAAATTAATTATTTTTTACATATTTTAAAAATTATTTCAATAAAATCATTTTTCCGGTAAATACTTCTTCATTAATTACTAATTGATACAAATACACGCCGCTTGATAAATTATTCGCATTAAAATCAAAGTCGTGTGTACCGCGTGTTTGTTTTTCCGTATTTATAATTTCTTCTAAAACAACACCTTGTACATTCGTAATCATAAGTTTGACAGTACTGTTTCTTGGTAAATAATATCGAATTACCGTTTTCTCATGGAATGGATTTGGATAATTGAATACTTGTACGGCGTTCATCCATTCAGGTCTGTCATTACTTTCTTTCGAATCATCAACTACGGACAAATCGGCTTCTGACAACTGTTGCAATGGCTCATCTGAATTATTCGCTATCAATGCATTACCGATACTGCAAGGTTCAATTTTACCATGAAATCGACCATCAGGCTGCACTTCAAATCCCGATAATAAACGTATGCGAATCCCCGCCGTATAAGTCACATTCGCATCTGCCGCAACGGTACTCGCCGATTTGAGGGAATCAATGGAACTAAATACCACAGGATTATCCGTATGTAAAGTTTCATTTACAAATACATCCTGACCACATTCGCCGACAGGCGTACCGATACATTCGCAATAGCCATCCCACTGGTCGTCCTCTGTATCAGGATTTCCATCATCACAAAGTGTACCTGCATCTATGCACTCTCCCGAACAAATCCCACTACCATCCCAAGTATCATTAATCGTGGCGGGGTCGCCGTCGTCGCAAGGTGTACCTATGCTTGCATACGTACCGGAGCAATTGCAGGCTCCATCCCAAGTGTCGTTGAAAGTATTTTCGCGTCCGTCTTCACAAGCTGTATCTGCGGCAGGGCAAGCTGTTCCCCAACAGCCACAGTTACCATCCGCTTTGTCATTATAAGTCAATGAATCGCCATCATCGCAAGGCGCATCGAAGGGCAGACAATCAGAACCCACACTCACACAAATGCCACCTTCCAAAGTCGCAAATAATCCGCTGACTTTCAAATAGTAAGTCGTACCGGAAGATAAACCATTGACTTTAAATAAATTACCCGTACAGCCAATGCCTTGCTCTGCATCACAATGAAATGCTTCACAAGCTACTTCCGTCAATGACGGACAAGTTCCGGCGTAGAGTGCCATCGTGTGTGCATACTCGGCATTGGCGTGTACGGATACGCTGTCAGTATTCGCCGGAACTTGGAAACTGTACCAAATATCGGCTTGCTCATGAGTGCCGCAAGAGGAAGGTGCATCTAAATTAGCGTGAATATTAGTACCCGACTGACAGCCACTTCCTATTGTGAGCGGCGTGGCTTGGTTGCAGGCATCATTGGCGGGTGGCGCGGGTGGCGGTGTGCCATCTTCCACCCGAATACAAAACAGTCCTTCATCGCTGCCAAAGGTACAATCCGCACCACTGACGCGAATGTGATACCATTTATTATAGGTCAATCCCGTCAGGCGTAAGTGTTCTCCTGTAAAGCCAAATTCATCGTCGTTGGTACAAGCGATTTGGTTTTTTCCCTTGAAAACGGTAATCACATCATTGAGTGCGGTGGTGTCTCTACCCGGCGCAAAATTGACTAAATCGGGATAAGTCACAATGACATCAGCCATACCTGAAGCGGGAGCTTTGAATTTATACCAAACACCATGTGCTTCTGCGTCTGCACAGCCCGAAGGGTCGCGTTCCAAACGTGCGCCGATATTATTTCCGGCAGTGCAATCTGCGCCTATGCCGAGCGCGGTGGCACGTTTGCAGTGGTCATTGAGTTGACCAAATCCGGTGACAGTAATTTTGTCAAAAGCAACCCAATTGGTGTGTTGCCCGTTGTCATCGTAGGTGAATAGGAGGCGCATGTTTTCATCTTTCAGATAAGTGAGGTCTATCGTGTGATTTATAAATGCTTCCGTTTCCGTGCCTTGATAAACGAGTACATTAGTCGTGTCATTCCCATGTAATAGGGCTGCGGTAAAGTGTGCGTAAGTGTCGTACTCACAATCGTAAATATAGTTGTCATTATTTAAATGACAAGAATCTGTTTGGAAAATTCTGTTTTTAAAATTCACTTGTAATTCGAGTTCTATACGGTGGTCATTAACACCGTCAAAGACTGGCGATACTAACTGCACTCGCGCAGGTGAATTGGCTGGGTTGTCATTATCATCGAAATAGGCGTAACTGCCTATTCCATTGCCACCAATATCGCTATCAATACCGACTTGGTAGCTTGTGTTTCCCGCTTGTGTGAGGGAAGTCCAACCTGTTCCGATTAGCCCTGTGTCAAAATTATTATCTAATAAAATATTTTGACCATACACGAAAGCGGATAGGCATATTATGATTGATATTATTATAATTTGCTTCATGATTGAGTTCGAGTTACGGGTTACGAGTTGCGAGTTGCGAGTTACGGGTTGTGTTTTTTAATAAATTAATAAATTAAATTTTATACGTTAAAACAGTTGCATAACGCGACTGTATTTTTGCCCTGCGGTTTGAATGTGATAGGTACATTCTCCAGTAAGCAAAGGATATTGAGTACGGTTCAATTGATAGGTAAAACTTCCGGCTTTGGGGTGATAGCCATTGACCAATTCCCATTTTTGTCCTTCTTTTTCAAGTGTTAGCCTAATATCTCCTGGCTGCTTTACAGCGTATTTTATTTCTACAATATTCGCGTTGTTAGGGTCGGTATTATGTCCGAGTATGAGGGCATTACTCACTAAACCGAAGGCACTATTTGGATTACAGGGTGAATTGAAGAGGTTGGAAATACGATTATAAGGTGCCGTATCGGTGACATCATCGTGTGGATTTTCTAGGATAGTATCCGTGACATTGCTGTCGATACAAAACCAGTCATCGAGAATAGAGGCATAAACCTCTTGGAATGGAGTCACATCATCATAGTCGTGTATCGGAAGTGGTGAATCGGGATGCTTACTTGTTGTAAATTCCGGTGTATCGCCATACATATTACCGTTGACAGATTCGCCGAATAGCATGACTACATTGGTTTCTCCATGTTCTGTGCCTACGTTTTCAGGGAGTACATTGTCATTATTATAGCCATTATCCTTTTTGGTACGCCCAAATTCAGAGTAAGCCATGACAATAACTTTATCCTGCCAGCCTTGCTTGGCAAGGTCATTCATAAAGGCATCTACCAAAGTCGCTGTGTCGCCAAGTAAATTACGATGCCAGTTGTTGAGGTTTTGGTTGGCATGGGTATCAAAGCCGCGAATCTGTACGTGGTAAACGGGTGTACCGAGTCCGCCTTTTATCAATCGGGCTACGATAGCCATTTGTTCTGCGAGTTCATTTCCACTATGCATCACAGTATTACCATAGCTGACTTCATTTACACCAAGATTATAGGCTTTACTCACTGTTTCGCCGTACCGTATAGCACTATTGGTGATAGCTCGAACAAAATCTACTTCCTGTGCGGCAGGACAATTACCAGCCAACAGAGGGTAAAACAAACCACTACTCACCAATTCGTAAAAGTCCTGTGCGTCTTTGAAGGAAAGTTCCATTTGTCCGACACTTGATTTGAAGCTCAAATTGGAGTAATTGCCAATGTTAACCGCTGCGGGCATAGCGGGAGGATTTTCTATAAATGAAGGTAAAACTGTATTCAGATAGCGTCCTATCCAACCGCTATCTCCCAAATTGGGTGCGGCGTGGTGGTAGCCGCCTTCCCACATTTTTGTACGGGCAAAATGGGAGCGATTATACTGTATAGGTGTAAAATTGACATTGTGTATAACTGCCATATTGCCATTATCCCAATGTTTTTGCAGGGGCTGCATTTCAATGGGCATGGCATATTTTGAATCCAGAATAATTTGCTCATTTTCAGGTACATAAATATTAGGACGGCAATCGTAATAGCCTTGCATGGTATTAGGGATAATGGTATTGAGTCCGTCATTTCCACCGTTGAGTTTTAACAAAACAAGTATGCGGTCATCGCGCTCGGCATCGGGCGAAAATGAAGCGGAGGCATTAAAAGGTAGTCCTTGTAAAGCAAGGGAACCAATACCTGCCAAGCCCGAAGTCATCAGAAACTGACGGCGCGACCAGTTGCGGTGCATCGCTTCGTGTGCCTGCGAATCGTCCAGCGTATAACCCTTTTTATGTTGATGTATTTTTTTCATGTTTGAAATGTTTTGAGTCGCGTACAGGCGATTTTAATCGCCATGTTTTACAAAATTTATATTTTATTTTTTTTAATAAAATTTAAAAAATACAATTCGCTTGCGACATGGCGACTGAAGTCGCCTGTACGATTAACTAAGATTAAATTCAGGTTGGCGTGTAAAGAAAATCAGTACGTCAATGATTTGTTGGCGGACTTGCGGTTTGTCAAAATAACCAATACCCGTAACGCTCCAAGCTCCTCCTGTAAAGTAGGCAGGTGGTGTACTGCCTCGCAGTACAGCAAGGGCTTTTCCTATTTGCTTTTCCTGTAATTGAATCGTAAAAAAATGATCAGCTAAGGCTATGACGACTTTATCCGGCTCTTTTAAATCGTTAGTATCATTATTGATAGCTAAGGTCAAATCCTCTGCGAGTTGGCGTAATATTTCAGGAATATCACCTCCAAAGTGGGACAATATGTAGTCGTATCTACTCCAGCGTATAGCCAACGAATACTGAGTAATCCACGAGTGATGCTCATCCCAACCTGATACATCGGGGGGACGGAGGAGTGTTTGTCCGACTGTACTTGCACTACCAACTATACTGTAATGAAAAAGTGACGTAGCACTATTGCTTGCATCATAGCCTAAGTTTGCTTTTCTGGGCAGTGAGGCGAAAAACTCTATGGGATTTTTGATGTGTGCGCCTATATATTTTTCTTCAAAAAAATGTTCACTTTTGAATAATTGGCGGACTACCGGAGCAATTTCCCAGTTGCTATTAATGAAGGTCTGTGCCAAAACGTCAATGACAGTTTCACCCGCCGAATCTATGTCATGCGAGATGAAATATTGATACATTTTTTTACAAATAAACCACGCAATTTCATTGGCTTTTACTGTGAATAATTGGTTATGAAAATCCACATATTCCTCATAAGCGGCAGCCATATACGTAGGTGGACTATCAGTTGGGTCGGCAGTTTCTATGTGAACATTGCCATGAATACAAGCATTTGGCGGCGGAATGGTAGGCGTGGGAGACGTAACAGAAAACCCCATCATGGTCTTTGTTCCCCAATCGTGACAGCCCGCATTGAAGGCACGCTCACCGAGTGTCTCAGAAATGTGATAGTACCAACCTGTCATTATCCGTCCTACTTCTTCGACATCATTTTGCGTATAATTGTTATTGCCATATTTGTCGGTAATCCCCATAGTGAATAGTTCTAACAATTCGCGGGGGTAGTTTTGGTTAGGACTGCCTACTGTACTTTTGCCACCGTCCAGATAGTTGAGCATGGCATGAGTTAAGCCCATTTCTATGACAAAATCTTTGAAATTGCCCAATGCGTATTTATGCAAGGTGTAATTGTATTCGAGAATCGATAAAGGGGGACCACTTTGATAAACATCCACAACCAAATGCCCCGACCAGAATAAAACCATTTTGGCACGTACACTTTCATCAAATATCCACCGTTGTAAATCTGTAAAACACCGATACCAAGCACCATGATGATTGAAATGTTCAGTACCTTCAATTGAAAGTAGTGTCCTGTCATATAAGTCCTGATAGCTCGGTGCGGCAGTAATCGCCTCATCTATCAATTCATCTGCGAGTTGTGCGGGTGTTTTGTTGAGTCCAGCTTGTATCTCTTGTAGGCTTGCGCCAAAGCCGAGTCGATTGTATAAATGGTGGATGCGAACTTTATTCCATAGTTTTGATGCACCTGTGTATTCATTGATGCTCGAATCCACTGTATTACAAGTAATTACGCTCATAATTATTTTATTCTGGACATAGAAATCTCAAGGGCAACCATGTTGCCAATGCAGAGATTCCGTATGTAATTTGAAAAACTTAAACCGTACCTGCTACCCACCCGTAAGCGGGCGCAGGTGTGTGTTATAAAGAGTTGAGGGGTTTATTTGCTTCGTAACTGCTTTACTTCTTCTTTCAATTCTGTATTCTCAGCTTCGAGTACATCAAGACGTTTGTTCATTTCGATAAGGTGGAGGATCACTTCCTCTATCTTCACTTGCTGACGCTTGGTGACATCTGAAAGGTGGATTTCACCATTCATTTCTTCTTCTGATTGGAAGCCGATTAAGTGTCCTTCTTCTTCGATATGTTGGGCTTCTTCCTCCAAACTCGGTAAATCATAACACACATCAAAAACAAAATCGCACCAGTTATTTTCAATAATAACTTCATCACTGCGTATCTTGCCGCATACATCGAGGGCGTTTTGTGGGGCGTTGGTATTGATGCCGAGTTTGCCGGCTGCCATATCGCCTACGAGAAACTCTTTGTTAGTGCCATTTCCTATGAATAGGTGATTGGCGTAGTTTGAGGGAGTTCCCCATACACCTGTATCCATACCACTTCCAATGAAAATACAACCGTCTCCTATGTTTGTGGAACCTGCATTTGCTCCAATAGCTACTACATCATTCCCACCTATTGCACGTCCGGCACTATGACCTATGATAGTGCTACGGTCTCCGCCTGCGTAGTGCCCTCCGGCTTCAGTACCGATTATAACCAACTCGCTTCCTCCGGCTGAAGGAAGCATACCTATGCCATAACCAATAGCCACAACATTAGATGATAAATTGAAATGATTTGCTCCTATAACATTCGATAATACTTCACTGCCAATGGCGATATTATGACTTCCTTTTAATTGCGTACCAGCATGATAGCCAAGTGCTGTATTTTTATCACCTGTTTGATTTTGGCGGAGAGCATAAGCACCGAAAGCCGTATTATATGAACCTGATGTTGTGGTGTACGATGCTGATGTACCAACAAAAGTATTCCGATATCCGGTCGAGTATGCGCCTGCACCGTAACCTAATGCGGTAAGTTCTCCTGTTGTTGGGTTATTCGCTCCTGCTCCGGTTCCGAAGATTGCACTTCCTACGATGCTTGTATTACAATCACAAGATTGCCCCATAGCTCCGAAAGCTATCGTCATACAAAGGGTTAATGTGCTTAAAAGTTGAAGTAAATTTTTCATAAGTGCTTAAAGTTTTGAGTGAGAAAAATAATTTTATGATTTTTTCAATATTTGAATTTCATTTTTTAATTCGATATTTTCTGTTTCGAGTTGCTCTAAGCGGTTGAGTATTTTAGAGTTTTCTTTTTCCATTTGAATGAGGTGGAGTATCATTTCTTCTATCTTAACTTGTTGGCGTTTGGTGACATCTGCGATGTGGATTTCACCGTTCATTTCTTCTTCTGATTCAAAGCCTATCAGGTGTCCTTTTACTTCGATGTGTTTTGCTTCTTCTTTGAGTGTGGGTAGTTTATAATTTTTGTAAAAAACAAAATCGCACCAGTTGTTTTCTATGATGACTTCATCACCGCGTATTTTGCCGCATACGTCAAGGGCGTTTTGTGGGGTATTGGTATTGATGCCGAGTTTGCCGTTGGCGATGTCGCCTATGATGAACTCTGTGTTTGTACCGTTTCCTATGAATAGGTGGTTGTCATAGCTTTGGTCACTATCTAAATGCATATTCCCTCCAATGAAGATATTATAATCTCCACCATTAAATTTTCCTGCATTGACTCCGATTGCTACATTTCCGCCTCCTTCCATTAGACTTCCGGCATTTGCTCCAATAATGACTGAATTATTACCGCCTCTATAACTCGAAGCTGCTCCATCTCCAATACTGATGATATTATTTCCACTTCCCGTGGGATTTCCCAGTGAATTACGTCCTATGGCTATTGCTTTGTTCATACCGCTTACCACCGGATTGGTTCCACTTTGATAAGGACTTCCTAAAGAACCGTGTCCTATCGTGATATTATATTCGCCTGTCACTAAATCTATTCCGGCAGCATGTCCGATACCTATATTATACATACCGGTCGTCACATTCGCAAGGGTTCCGTTGCCAAAACCAGCATTGCCTGCCCCTATGGTGTTATTCATACCTGCACCGTCTCCAAAAAAATTATTAAAATACCCTGTTGTATTGTATCTTCCGGCTGCATATCCGAAAAAATTATTGTGATTACCTGTCGTATTATTCTCTCCGGCAAAAGAACCAAAAACGGTAAGACGAGCTCCGCCTGTCGCATTATTCATAGCATTATGTCCGTATGTCGTCGTAGCGGCATGATTGGCAGAATTGGCATTGGTGTTTGGTCCAAATTCATTATAAGTGCCGTTAGCGTATTGTCCGTAAGACCATAAGGACATTAAAATTCCGAGTGTGATAAGTGTTGAGATGCGAATTGAATTTTTCATAAGTATTTAAGTTTGAGTAAAAAATGATTTTTAAAATAAGTGAATTTATGATTTTTCTAAATTTTAATTAATATAAAATATTGACAGTTTATTAAAAACATTTATATTTACATCAATATTTTTCGCTTTGTGACAGTGCAAAGATGTTTCATTTAAACATTAATACAAAGGAAGAAATTGGGCTTTTTTCGGTTTTTACAAAATAAAAACAAAGTAAAACTACCTGAATTACAATACTTTATACTTTTGTTTGAAATTTGAAAAAAAAATATATTTTCGATGTCTGACCACATTTTTAAATTGATTCATTCGCTGGATAGAAAAGAAAAATCACACTTTACGAAGTACGCCGGAATGAGCAAAAGCGATTCTAAATTGCTTCAACTCTATCAAGCTATCAATAAAATGGAAGTCTATGATGAAGGGAAATTACGCAAGAAGTTTAGGTTATCTTTTGATTCTTTGAAGTCGGATTTGCAAGGAAAATTAGTGGAGGCTTTGGCGGATTTTCATAAGGCGGATTCGGATGATTCGTCGGTGTATCATACTTTGGTTCTATTACCTATTTTACTGGACAAAAAATTGAGACATCATTTTGAACAACATTTGAAAAAAGCTAAAAAACAGGCGGAAAAATCCGAAAATTGGTCGGCACTTTATGAGTTATTGAATTGGGAAAAGAAATATTTGAGGGCAGGTATTGACAATAAAGGGTTGGCAGAAAAATTGGAAGCCATTTATCAAAAACAAAATCATTGTATCACTGCACAACAACAAGAAGCCTATTGGCAAAACATTTATTTTCAACTCAATATGATACTTCGACACGATCACAAGTTGGTTCAAAGTGATAATAAAAAACGCTTTGAAACATTGGGCAATGTACCTCAAATTAAGGAAGATGAGTTACTGTCACTCAAATCCAAATTTTATTATCATCGCAGCCAGAATGTCTATTTGCGACATACTAACCGACAAGAAGATGCACTCCAACATGCTCATAATGTGATACTTACATTGGAATCTAAACAAAATACTTCTCAGATATATGTGGATGCCTTATGCAGTTTGTCCAATGCTTACGAAGCTCTAGAACGCTTTGATAGGCACGACGAAATCATGGATAAACTAAAAAAACTTCCCCAATATCAAGATACCGAAAATATATTTGTCTTTGAGAAAGCTTGTTCCACCGGTCTCAGGTATTATCTCAACACCGGACAATTTAAACAGGCAAATAGACTCGCAGAAGATATGTACGATAGGTGGGAGCAAGTGAAAAAAGAAGTTCCTCCTTTTTCTCAAATGTGGTATTGCTACAATTTCATCATTACCTATTGGATACTTGCCGATTACCCAAAAACGCTATTTTGGATAGCTATTATTTTGGAGTATAAATTTACCACCGAAGGCAAAAATTATCTAATGGGCGCACGCCTATTAGAGTTGATGATTTATTATGACTACCGTCCGGCAAAACTGGATAACAGATTGGACTCTATACGGCGTGTATTGAGAGAACATTGGGAACTTGGCGACTATGAAAAAACGATATTTACTTTTTTCCATCAACTCATTCGTGAGCCGGAGAATGAGCATTTGGCTGTTTTTCAGAATTTTTATGATGCTCTGAAACCTTATGCCGAAGAACGCCTGACGACTTCCAATGAATTATCGTATTGGTCCCAATCAAAAATAGAAGGCAAAACACTCAGAGCAATCATCGAACAAGCCGACGAAAAAAGGTCGTGAAAAACTCACGACCTCTTTAATGGATTGATATTCACGATATATCTAATCCGTTTTCATAAACTTCTGTGCTTCAGATAGCCATGTAGTACCCGTAAATTTGAGCGAGTACATCCCTGCGGGTAAGTCGGCGACTTCGTAGTAAACATTATTCACGCCCTCGGTCAGGCTCACGTCCATTCTGTCCACCACTCTGCCCAAAGCATCTACCACTTCCACCGCTATATTGACCGTTTCATTGGAATGAAACCTAATCGTCAGCAATCCCGATGTCGTTACAGGATTAGGGAATACCTCAACTGCGCCATCTTCATAACAGTAAGAAATCACCGTCACCATATCAGAATACTCGTAGCCGCCGTCTCTGTCCACTGTTCTCAAACGATAGTAATTTACAGGGTATGGGCTTGGGTCTATATGTCTATAATTAATCGGAGAAGCGGAGTTGCCCACAGCATTGACTTCAGCGATAGTTTTGAACTCTATACCGTTTTTACTTTTCTGTATTTCAAAGCGTTCTACATCTTGCTCGGTGGCGGTACGCCATTCCAGTTTGATTTCACAGTTGACTTCATCGCCCGTGAATGCCATCAAACCTGCCGACAATAGAATTTGGGTAAGGGTTTTCTTCTCTATTGCTAAATGCCATCCGTTATTTATTCCTTCTCCGGTATAAGCACCTCTATATAACCAATTTCTGTAATCAGCATTAAAATCTTTTGAGTAATCTATGTAAGGCGTAAATAATGAATTAGGAATTAAGCTTGCACTTAAAGGACTGCCTATTATAGGATATAAGTCGATAGTATTAATGTTGTTTGTCGCATTGTTTACGTAGTTATTTGTATTCGAAATACTATCTTCAATATTATCTGATTGATCTATTGTGTTTGTATTATCTATAATATAGATAGGCGATTGATAATCAGAGAAAACAGCATTTCCATAAACGTACTTTTGGTATGCCGGGTCAGTATTCTGTAATTTAATTCCCCAACTCGAATCACTGATAATGGTGTTGTGAAACATCTTGATGTCTCTGGGTTGAACCCCGTTGTGAGGTTGAAATGCCAGACCCCAACCGCCTGAATAATTCACACAAACATTATCATAGAACATAATGTTACCTGTACCCTGAAATAATGATTCCGAAGGGTTTTGCCATAGAAAATTACCATAAATTTCATAATAATCATTAGACCCATCGCCTGATGTCGGAAAGCCGCCAACCAGTAAATTAGGTCTGGAATCATATCCGGAACTTGGGTTACTTTCCTTTGAAAGTACATTATGACGGATGATTGTTTTTCCATTTAAAGTCATACCACTAATATTTCTAAAACCTTCATATTCGTGTTTTATTTGAATGTTATAACTAATCGTGTTTTTCACCAGATTATATTCGACAATCCCATTTACAAATGGTTTTTTACCATCTGAATCTCCAAGATACATACCTGTGCCGGCAGCATCTATAGTGCATTCGCGAATAATCCAATCCCAAGCGGGGCATTTTGTACTTATGCCAACAGTTGCTCGAGTGCCACCATGTCCCACAATCAATAAATTATTCAATTCAATGTGATGCGCCCAATTACCCGGATTTCCTTCAGCCTTTACGCCATCAATATTCGCTATGTTTTGCCCATCAATTTTAAAGTTGCTTATGGTAACATAAGCTGATGTTTTTATGCTAACCGTATTACAACAGGCATTGCCTGTGAAAACAGTGGTATTTCCACTTCCCATAATCACAATAGGTTGCGTGGATGTACCCATGATATTGAAAACCTTTAACCCACGAGTGTAATTTCCCGGAGCCAATCGAAGCGTGTCACCCGGAGTTAATGTTGAAATTAACGAGTCGTAATTGTCAGGATTGGCATTGATTTGTTGAGCTTTTGAATATGGTATAAATAATATTGCCAGAATGAATATTAATAAAATATGTTTCATTACTTGATATTTAATGTTAAAGATTAAGAGAGTCAGGGACTCGCCTTGCATTTTGAAAATGCAAGGCGAGTTTGAGCATCTATCTCAATTTGGTATTATCCCGTATTGGATCTTGTATGGTCAAGTATTCGTAGTCTCTGTCCGTTGAATTTGGTTTGTTTATGAAAAAGGTCGTGAGGGATTAGTACACCGTAAAAAAAGTTTTTTAACTTTTTTTGAAATGAAAAATGTAATTAGTCACGAAGCTTTTGGTGTTTTGTGTTTTTGAGATTTGGTTAATGAATGAAAAAATAACTCAATGTGTTTGCTTTTAATAATCATTGTTTTGGAGAAAAACCATTAGAATCTATAAATCCACGTCCTTGACCTATTTCAATTAAAGTACCACTTGGATCTCCATGATCATCCAACATCAGCAATGCACAATGAAAGTTGATTATTCCGTCTTGTGAAATCTCACCGGAATATACTCTTGCAAGTGTACTATAGCCAGTAACGTCACTGTATTCATTTATTTCTGAGAATACACTAAATTTATTTCCCTCTCCAAGGATGTAGCTACCGTCTCCATTACCAAAACCACTTCCTTGTTCTTCACTAACCCGTACAGTTAAATCTTGTTGATTTTGGTTAGAAAAGGTAATTGTGGCATCATCAAAGATATATCCTATATCAGGATCGTCAGGAATATTAGTTGAGAACAGGGCGTTTGGGCTTACTAAAAATGTTCCTTCTATGTTGGGTGGATTAAGTCCTTCATGTATAGGGATGTCTAGTTGATCAGTAATAACATTCAAAATAGTATCAGTAATAAACAGACCAATACTATCTATCAAACCGTTTTCAGGACATTTATAAAAAGAGAGTTTTAGAAATTCTGCCTCAATTGAAGGATTTGCTGTAAATCCTAAAATCGCGACATTGACCTCTCCACCAAGTGAGATTCCATAATGAAGTTCACAGTCAAATCCCTCTGATGTATCGAAGGAAGCCTCGCCTATTACAGATTGTTTTATGTAAAATAAGGTTTCTACCTCGTCTCTATCATAAAATTCCAGCTCAAGTGCGGGCTTTAAATAGACCTCAAATCCAGCCTCTAAACTACCTGAGAGTCCATTGACAGTTGCAGTTGGTTTTATAACATCCTTATGTGGAGACCAACCTCCTGTATTTTTTAAAGTATAATAGTCAACTGAACCGCCTTTGAGTTTGTAATTTACGTTCAAAAAAGGTCCCTCAAATTCAAAGCCTCCCAATAACTCTAAATCAGGAGTGATGACTAATGGAAAGACACCACCGATTAATATAGTGATTGGTTTCAGATCCTTCTCAAGTAGCTCTTTTTCGACAGCATAGTTGCCGGCAGAAGAAACCTCAATTTCAGCTGCTAACTCATAATCTACGCCTAAACCTATTTTTGCATACTCAACATTAGAATCTTTAATGTCGAAATCGAATAAAATATCTAGTGCAATTTCTGCAACACCCGTTACCGGAACATTATCACCTAAGTCAAGTTCTACTTCAATTTCATAATCTCGAAAGTCATCAGGAGAGATGGCTCTTTCTATTTTTATATTACATTCTTCGATGGCATCAGTTAGGTTTGCATGACTGGTACCTAAGATAATTTCAGTATCAGTTTCATTGACTGATGTTACTCTACGTAAAAATCCGGTTGGGGCAAAGTCAGATACTCCGGTGACGATTATATCACCAACTTGAAAAGCATCCAAAGTTGTATTTCCTTTGGTAAAGACTACTTCGTTGGTTGAAACAGATGTGATATCATCACGCTGTTCATCTTCCAAAATTACTGTGTTTTCTGTGAGAATTAACTTGTCAGATGTTGTTGTTTCATCATCTTTTTTGCATGAGAATACAAGCAAGACAATAAGCAATAGAAATAGGGAGTTATTTTTCATAATGATTTAAATTAAATAGTTTGTGATTAAAAGATATGACCGTCTCAATTGAGCTTAAAACTTGCTTGTATTGAGCATTTGAGAGATTATAGTGTATTAATTTTTATTTTATTAGTTCGAAATAAATGCCTAATTTACTACATGAGCCAATACGCTTACCTATCAATAAATTCACCGTTATTTTTATCGGCTAATTCTGCCATAAATTCTTTATCGCAATCGTCACCAAGACCGATAGTATGTATTTTTATGCGTTTGGCACTATTCCATTGGTCTGTTTGATTGATAATTTGGTCTGTCTTTTTCGTTTTTCCGGCTGTGGGCGAACCGTCAGATAATAAAAAAATGGTTTCAACTCCCAGAGCAGCACTTTCGTCGTGCGCCCCTGCGCCTGCCAAATCAAATGCTTTTTCTAAGGCATCCGAGATATTTGTAGCACCACCGGATTCTAAGTTGGTGATATAAGCAGCCGCCAGATTTTTATTGGTGCTATTGGCTTTTACGGGTGTCTTGCGCCATATTTTTACCTTATCTTCAAATATAATGATCGTGAAATAACTATCTTCGCTCAAACCTCTTATGGACGGGATTAACTCTTTTTTGATTTTTCCCAATTTTGTCAACTGGTCTTTAGTTTGCTGTTTCAGAATGTTGCCTATCGGACCACCGACAAAATTTCCAACCACATCGGCAGTTCTGTCGGTTACTGCCGCTACAAGATTTCCTTGCAAATCGGTTTCGGCTTTGTTTTCCATGCTACCGGAAATGTCTATTACATAGACAATTTTCTTAGTGGATGTTGTTTCTACACCATAATAATCTATTGATTTTTTGGTTAGATGGCAACCGGATAATAGGATAACAAAGCATCCCAACAACAGTAATAATGTTGTACTTCTCATTGTCTTATTGATTTTATTTATGTTTAAAAAATGAATTTTATTGGCATGTTTAAATTTTGTGTAAAAGTAGTGAACACTTTTTTGACCTGTGCAGACCATCCAAATTCGGTATCACGCAGAGAACGCAGAGTTCGCAGAGAGTTAAAAAATCTCTGCGTGAAAAAGTGTTAACCACATTTCTAAACATGCTAAAATATTTAATAAAAAATTATTTGTTTTGCGGCACTACTAAGCTGTTTACCGCGAGAGCTTCTACCGACGACACTCGCTGAATGTAGTGGGTAGAGGGTGTGTTGGTCAAGTCATAGCGATTCAATTTTAAAGGTGAAAAAATCAGTTTAATTATCATTGTTTTTGTCGCCTTTGTGGTTTGATTTTTTGTGATACAGGGCATACCATTCCCATGCAAGGCTTTGTCAGCACTTGTTCTGAATGTTTGTGTGTCTTATTAGAAATTAAGAAAGTCGTGGACTCGCCTTGCATTCAAAATGCAAGGCGAGTTTAGATTGACTTAAATCAGTAGTTTGAGTGTCTTATATGCTATCGTACCATCGTTTGATATAAAATGAATATGTATCAAATAAATACCTTTTGGTAAGTCGGCTTTATCTATTTCAATTTGATATTCTCCTGCGCCGGAGCTTGCTTTGTGGATAGTGCGTAGCTCTTGTCCGTGTATGTTGTACAGGTTGATGTCAATGTCACCTTGTTGCTTTAATGTATAAATCAAATAATGGGCTTCTCCGGCTGAATAAGTGTATGTGCCGGAGTCGTCAACCGGATTTGCCTCATTATTTGAAGTTACACACACGCCCATACTATCCATGCAAAATTCTTCCCATGGAACATCGAAGTTGTTGCCATCGGAGATTTTATCATTCATACTACTAGTCTCGTTAAGCTGTGTACATAATGACATAAGGGCAGCATCATAACAACCGCTGAGGTCATTATTGTACAGATACAACTCAATTAAATTAGTTAAATTTCCAATTTCGGGCGGAAAGGAACCTGTGAGTTGATTGTTATTCAACCTTAAAAGTTCCAAATTACTTAGATTTCCAAGTTCCGGCGGAATACTGCCGCTAAGTTGATTGTCGCTTAAAATGCAATAGGTCAAATTACTTAAATTTCCAATTTCCGGCGGAATATTGCCTGTGAGTTGGTTCTCGCGTAAATACAATTTGACCAGATTACTTAAATTGCCAATCTCTGGTGGGATATTGCCGCTAAGTTCATTATAAGACAATCGTAGTTCTATCAAATTATTTAAATACCCAATTTCGGGCGGAATGTTGCCACTAAGATTATTGCTCCACAAATACAAGATGACCAGATTAGTTAAATCCCCAATTTCCGGTGGAATACTGCCGCTAAGTTGATTATCGTTTAAAGTCAAATTGGTCAAATTGCTTAGATTTCCAATTTCCGGTGGAATGTTGCCGTTAAGTTGATTGTCGCGTAAAATCAAATAGGTCAAATTGCTTAGATTTCCAATTTCCGGTGGAATACTACCGCTAAGTTGATTGTCGCGCAAATTGAGTTGTGTTACACAGCCATCACCCTTGGTTGTCACACCGTACCATGTGCCTACATCTGTACCTGCGGGCATGCTGGGATTTGCCGTGAAGAAAGCCGCATCGTACCAATTTGCATTATCCGTCCAGTTATCGCCGTCGGTATTGAGATAGAGGGCGCGTAGGGCGGTGTAGTCTTGCTCTTGACATTGAGCATAAAGCTGAATCATCATCAGGCAAAACAGTAGAGTTTGCATTAGTTTTTTCATAATTCGTTGATTTAAAATTTTTAATGATTTATATCTCAACTTTTGTATTGTAATTATTTAAATATTATTAATATTTTTATTTTAAAATAATTATAAATTATAATACTTTTTATTAATAAATAATTTAATTTCATTAAAATATCAATGCAAAAATCGAGTTATATATTTCAATATATCAGAGATTACTCTACATGAGAAACATTATTTTTTGCAATATGATCTAAAATTTGGAACATACTCGCCTTGCATTTTGAAAATGCAAGGCGAGTTTAGATTGACTTAAATCAGTAATTTGAGTGTCTTATATGCTATCGTACCATCATTTGATATGAACCTAACATGGATGAAATAGATACCCTTCGGCAAGTCGGCTTTATCTATCTCAATTTGATATGTTCCTGCGTCGGATTTTGCATGGTAGATTGTGCGTAGTCGTTGTCCGTGTATGTTGTACAGGCTGATGTCAACTGTGCTGTGCTTTTCCAATTTATAGCCTAAACGGGCTGACTTCATGAAGACTTCGAGAACGGGAGGTTTAGCGTTACCCATTGTAAAATCACCTATATAAGTCGAACATTCACCTACTCGCCGTATCCATACTGGATAAGTGCCGCCAGGTAAAGAGTAAATAACATCATTTATTATCGGTGGTCTGTAGCTATGTCCTCCATCAAGTGAAATCTCCACATCCTCTGTGAGCGGTGCTTCTTCAAAATCAAAACGAATGATGCCATTTTTACTATGGGTGGTGCCATTTCTACTTTGGGTGGTGATATTTACGGGCGTGAATGCCCAATTTATATCAAAAGGAATCTCTGTCATATCGATACCGTCACTTACCGTTACGGTATAGCTACCTATGTCCAAGTTTTCAATTGAGGATGTAGTTGCTCCGGTACTCCATTCGTAAGTATAATTGCTTGGGTCTTCCATATAAATTTTTGCCGTACCTTTATAGTCACAATAGGCATGATTAAGTCCTAAAGAAATCGGTGCATCAACACGACCATGTGGGGCAGAACCACCAATTGCAGTAAGAAGTTCTGCCATAGCTGACATCATATACCCACCAATAATATATAAAGGAAAAATATCGTCCACTATTACAACAGAAGGCATTTCGTTTATTATAAGAGGAAGAATATCATCTACTATCACGACTTTAAATATTGTACCGTCAATAACCCTGTCGATGTTGTCCGTTCGCGTGAGGGTAATATGTAAAATGCCATCATTATCTATATGATACATAAAAGCATCAGGCTCAAGTGAAGACCCGGTGGTATCCACATGAATATTATCATAGTTGATACCAATGTCACTAACATCTATTTTCGCACTGATACCGTGTGTACTGATAGGCATATCCGATGCTATACGTATGCCAATACGAACTTCCCCTGCGATATCATCTGCCTCAATTGTGTCAACCACCAACATTGCGTTAGTTTGATTATACACAAACGGTTGGTTGCCGGATGTCATACCAAAGTTAGCATATATCACATCCAAATCAAGCTCGTCAACTATACCATCTCCGTTAGCATCCTGATGTTTGTTATTGACACCGTTGACCGAATCGCTCCAGTCAGAAGAAGGTTGTGGTATCCAGTCAGTCGTTGCATTGGGGCGGACAGGACCGATATTACCATAAGCCAGTGCCCAATACAGCATATCTCTTCCATCCGCAATAGAATCGTTGTTACAATCGCCGGGAAGTACGAAACTTATCTCACAGACACCGATTGTCATAGTGCAGAAGTCTTCCCATGTAGTATTGAAGTTGTTACCATCAGAAATATAGCCGTTGGTGCTGGCAGTGAGTTGACTGCATAGGTTAAATAGATTGGAATCATAACAACCGCTTAGTTGATTGTCGTACAAACGCAGATTTGTCAAATTTGGTAAATTGCCTATTTCCGGTGGAATATTGCCGGTAAGTTGGTTATTGTATAGCAACATTAGTGTTAAATCAGTCAAATTACCAAGTTGAGGAGGAATATCGCCGATAAGTTGGTTATTCGATAACCATAATTGAGTCAAATTACTTAAATCGCCAATTTCAGCCGGAATACTACCACTCAAATCATTGTAAGTCAAATTCAAGTACGTCAAACCATCTAAATTACCTAATTCCGGTGGAATACTACCAATCAAATCATTGCCGGCTAAAATTAAATTAGTCAAATTATTTAAATTACCTAACTCCGGGGGAATGTTACCACTTAGTTTATTCCGGTTAAAAGTCAATTTCTCCAAATTATTTAAATTGCCTAACTCCGGAGGAATAGTGCCTGTCAAATTATTCCCCTTCTTCAAAATATAAGTACAATCATCTACTCCGTCCATATCAATACAAGTCACACATCCGTCCACATTGGTTGTCACACCATACCATGTGCCTACCTCTGTACCTGTGGGCATAGTGGGATTTGCTATGAAGAAAGCCGCATCGGGCCAAGCGTCGGTACTGTCTTTACTATACCAGTTATCGCCATCGGTGCTGAGATAGAGGGCGCGTAGGGCGATGTAGTCCTGCTCTTGGCATTGAGCATGAAGTTGGACTATCATCAGGCAAAGGAATAAAGTTTGTATTAAAATTTTCATAAATAATTTAACGGTTTTTTATTTGAATAATTTTGAGACATCGGTTCAGTTTATTTGTCATTTACAAATATAAAGACACATTTTTTCATACATTTATACATTTTTACACTGTAACAAGTTAATTTGTTTTTATTTATTTTTATAAAAAGTTAATAATCAGAATTTTATAATTTTTTAAATATTAATAAAACATGAAAAAGAGACCATTTTTATGTATCGAACTTTTGAATGCTTTTTCTAAAAAAGAAATTGCAGACTTGGTATATTTTGTATCCTGTCCGTGTTTTAATAAAGATGAGTCTATATCCCGCTTGTTAAAATCATTGAGAAGGTATGCTTTGGACGGGAAAGAATTTGACGCAGAAAGGCAATGCACAGTTTACGAAAAGACATTTCCACATAAGGCAGTACCTCAAGATACATTAAGTAAAAGTGAACGCAGCTCACTCAATCTCAAAATGAATACCCTGATGCGTTTGGCAGAGCGATTTTTAGCTATGCAGGCACTTGAAGGCAATGTATCTTATAACTGTGAATTATTGTACGATACCTTATTAAAGCGTCAACAATATTGGTTGCTCAATCGGCATCTCAAAAAGCATAAAAAGGAACTGTCGCAGCAAAAAGAAAAAGATACCGCCTATTATGCCCATCAATCCAAAGTAGAACAAAGCACATTTGATTATTTGTATCACAGTGGTCAATTGACGCAAGAGGATAATTTAGCTGACTTGATTCGGAGTGTGGATATGAATTATCTGCTACAAAAATTAAATATACAGATTACAATACGCTCTATGAAAAATATTTTTGGCGAAAAAGAATATGACCTTAGTTCGATGACCGCCATGACCGCCTTATTGGATTTGCCGCAGTATGCCGAACAGCCTTTGATTATTCTTTATCGCGCCAATGTAGCCTTAATGGAAGCAACATCGGACGAAACATATTTTAATTTATTGAGTTTATTGGCACAGTATGAATCTTTGGTGCCGCTATCTGTTTTAAAGGATTTTTATACTACGGCTGTCAATCACTGTGCTGCTCAAATCAGGCTGGGAAAACCGGATTATATCAAAAACGTATTTGATTTATACAAAATAATGGATGCGAAAAATTTACTGATTGATGATGGTTTTATCTCCGGGAGCAATCTCAAAAATATCGTTACGTCAGCTTGCCGCGTACAGGAATTTACTTGGGCAGAAAAGGCAGTTGAGCGGTATCGTCCACATCTTCGACGGTCAATCAGTGCTAGTGTTTGTTATTTTAACCTTGGTGTGATTGCCTTTTATCAAAAAGACTATGAGGCTGCCCATGATAAGTTTATTCAAGCTGACAGAATTGATAAAATTTACGATATTAATATTCGTGTATTGATACTCAAATGTTTATATGAAAAAGAAAAAGAGTATAGCGAACCCACTATGCAAGCGTTTCGTTCTGCACATAAGTACTTTAAAGGTGATACATCATTGGCTGCCAAAATCAGAACGGGCTATGCCAATTTCATCCAAATTCTGATGAATCTCTACCAGCTTCGTCATAATATCAATGCCACCAAAGCTAATGTGGAACGCATCAAAGAAAAATTAGTACAACAAAAAATTAATAGCGACAAACGCTGGTTATTGGAAAAAATAGAAGAATTGGGACATAAAATAAAGTAAAAAACAAAAAAAGGTCGTGAAAAACTCACGACCTTTTTAATGGATTGATATTCACGATACATCTAATCCGCTTTCATAAACTTCTGTGCTTCGGACAGCCATGTAGCACCTGTAAATTTGAGCGAGTACATACCTGCCGATAAGTCGGCGGCTTCGTAGTAAACATTATTCACGCCTTCGGTCAGGCTTAGATCCATTCTGTCCACTACTCTACCCAAAGCGTCTATCACTTCCACCGCTACATTAGCAACTTCATTGGAATGAAATCTAATCGTCAGTAATTCAGATGCCGTCACAGGGTTCGGGAATATCTCAACCACGCCATCTTCATAACAGTAAGAACTCACCGTCACCATATCAGAATACTCGTAGCCGCCGTCTCTGTCCACTGTTCTCAAACGATAGTAATTTGAAGAGTATGGATTTGGGTCTATATGTCTGTAATTAATCGGAGAAGCAGAGTTGCCCACAGCATTGACTTCAGCAATAGTTTTGAATGTAATACCGTCCTTACTTTTTTGTATTTCAAAGCGTTCAACATCTTGCTCGGTGGCGGTACGCCATTCGAGTTTGATTTCGCAATCGACTTCTTTTCCGGTAAATGTAACCAGACCTGCCGGAAGCTGCTCGTCTTGTATAAAGATTTTCAACTCACCAAAACCGGAACAACTACCGCCATAATTATTGACGGCTGTCAGCAAGATGTATCGTGCCGTAACCGCCTCAAAATCAGGACCTTCAAAGCCCTCATACACCGACTGACCGAGAGCTTGCGGAAAGGTAAAATCTCCCATATTGGTCCAGTTCGTATTGTCCAGCGAGTGTTCTATACGTATCGTTCTAATGCCCCAGTCAAGATGCTCAGGGTGATTGATATTCCAGAACTGAGAGGCGTAAAGGTTTTTATTTTCACCCAAGTCATACATAATCCAATGCGAGTTACCGTTCGCCGGATTCGGGTTGGGTGCGGTGGTGCATGATACCCAACCGTCAAAAGCATTTGTATTGTGTCTGTCGGGATTGCACTGCCCTGTTGCGACGTGTATAAAAGCAAGCAAGGTAATTATAATTAATATTATATTTTTCATTTTATAAAGTGTTGGAGTGTTGAAATGTTGAGGTGTTGGAGTGTTGAGGTGTGGTGGTGTTATGGAATCGTGGTGGTGTGGTGGTGTCGTGTCGTTGTATTGTAGTATGGTAATGTGGTAGTATGGTAATTTTTATCAATAAAATTATGATAGGTAATTACCACAACACTACAACACTACGATTCCACAACACCTCAACACGATAACACTACAACACCTCGATACCATAACAACACAACACGTCAACACGTCAACACATCAACACCTCAGCACTTAAATGTTCAAAAATCCAATGGGTGCGCCACTTCCAATGGTATAGAAATTTGTGAGTTGCGGGAAGAGCATACTCAAATCGGTATCGGGTACACCAAACCATTTAGCAATTTCGGCAAAATAAGTATCGGCAGAAGTATCGGGTATCAGTATGCCGCCACCTAAGTCAATAGAATTATTGAGTGCAAGTGTAGGATATGTACCGTAAATCTGATTACCGTTAATCAGGTTGTTACCGCCCATGGCAAATACATTGCCGCCCCATGCGTGGTCGCTGCCTTGCCCGTTGGAAGTCAGCGTACGACCAAACTCAGAGACGGAGAAAGTCAGCACATCATCAGCGATACCGAGTTCTTCCATTGCTGCATTGAAATTGACCAAAGCATTATCCAAATCGCCCAGCATAGGTCCGTGGTCTTGCAAACCTTCGTGGTGATCCCAACCACCGTAATCAATGAAGAAAATCTGGCGCTGGAAGTTTAGGGTATCTTTTACGGCAATGGTTTTGGCGATTTGTTCAAAAGCCAACTCCACAGAACTCATACCAAAACTTGTATTGGAAAACCCTCCAAAACCATTAAGTGCATCAGAAATTTCTATATAAGCATCCCGTGCATTGATGATCGTTTGTGCATAAGTCTTTTTGAAAATATCGGTGTATTGCTGCTCCATGATACCATCTATACCACTGGTAATAGCTTTTTCAAAAGGCCATGTAACATTCGGGTCATATCCGTTAATCCCTATCGGACCATGGTAAGGATCCATCGCATACTCAACGGTATTATTCCCCGTCTGGAAAATATTGGTGCCGGATAAGGAGATATTCATCGAAATATTTTGATTAGCGTTTTGGTCATTAATCATATCGGCAATTCTACCGCCCCAGCCTACTGCTGTACGCTCATCCAAAATGGCAGTTTGCCATTGCTGGATTTGGTCGGAATGTGAAAACAAACCAAGTGGCAAATTAGCTGATCCATTATAAAATTGCGTCTTGGTCGTATAGTCCATCAATGTACCGACATTGGAAACGAAAGCAGCTTTGCCCGAATTGAAAAGCCCTTGCAGACCGGGCATCATCGGATTTAAACCATATTGATAACCACTGGCATCGGTATAATTAATCGGCAATATATCCGCCAAAGGCACTGCCAAATTGGTACGGGTGGCAGCGTACTCATTATAGCGAGATACAGTACGCGGAATGAGCATATTAAAAGAGTCATTGCCGCCTGATTGGAACAAACAAACCAATGCCTTATAACCACTACTATCCGCAACGGATGAATTGGAAATCGCCAATGAATTAAGGGATTTGAGGTTCATTAATGTATTGAGAAAAGTAACCGAACCGAGCGCAGCACAACTCGCCTGCCCGATAAATTTACGTCTTGATATATCTTTCATTTTTAATTGTGTTATGGTGTGATAGTGTTGTGGTGTTGTGGTGTTGAAGTGTTGTGGTGTTGTGGTATCGTGGTGTTGTGGTATTGTAGTTTTAGTATGTTTTAGGTAAAAGTTATTTTTCGTATTACAACTATTCAAATTTTTATTAATAAATTATTTTTATATAAAAATATTATTAACATAAGAACAATTATAATTAAAAAAAATTTCAATGAGTTTAAAGTATAAGATTCTACTAAAATAAAGACATTTTTAAATTATTTTATAATAAAAAATACATTATAAATATTTAATTTTTAATAATAAATAAATTATAATTAATTCAAAAATAGCTATATTTCAATACGACCATATCAAAAAACGTTACACTAAAACACGCTAAAACTACAAGTCCACAACACCTCGATACTACAACACAACAACACTACAATACTACGACACAACAACACTACAACACTAAGTTACCGCATCACTGCGTAATCGGGTGAAATCATCAGGAGATAAGTAGCTATAAATACACGAAATTCGAGGTACTCTTCAGTAGAGTAAACTTGAAATTCATTCATCGTATCACGAATGACCGTGCGTGTAGCGTCTGATAATCTCCCATGTGTGAATACCTTGTCCAGTTCATTGATAAGTGCTTCGGAGTCTCTGGCGAGTTCTTTGTAGCGGTCAATATTATGCACCGTATAATTATCTCCTAACTGATCCCAGACATGAAACAGATCGCCCCACCATACATTCCAACGGCGTACATTATTAATGAAGCCTACACTACTGCGCGAATCGTGCAGATTATACTCCGGTGCAACAAGTCCGGCATTGGAGATGTCGCCTCCTGGCGCGTGGTCAGGCAGATAAAAATTGAATACTGTGGGCGCACCCAAGACCGTTTGTCTGGCTTCTTCCCAAATATTATAACCTATGTTCCAGTATCTGTCGCCTGTTCTGGTTTTGTCAACAGCACGTGCATATTGGGTGTATCGAACAAAAGGTTCGCGCAATCTTGAATTGTCGGAAGACATCAGATAAGAACACTGACGCGCTTCGGCATCCATCAAAATTGCCTTAGCTACGGCTGCCATATCTCCGCGCACTCCCAGCCCATTATCATTGAATGTAGCGGCTACACGCTGTACATAAGCAGGTGTAGGATTAGATTTGACCAATCGCTGAATGAGTCGATATGCTACAAATGGACCGACATTGGGGTGATTAAATAGGTTGTCAATAGCGTCACTGATGTCTTCGTCGCCTGTTTGTCCGGCAGGTACTACAAAACCGTTGAGGAGGTTTTTGGTGCCGGGTTCGTGCCATTCTTCATACATCGTCATGGGTACAGTGAGATTTGCTGTCCAGAGGTCTTTTCCAAAATAAATACTACCATCGTTATACATATTGGGGATACCTGCCGGAAGGCTTCCACCAACGCTCAGTCCGGTAAATATTTTGGCAAACTCGCGGATTTCATCCTGCCCGTAAGTTGGGATAAAATCGCCATTGGCATCGGTCTTTCGTGAACCGTCAAGATTGAGTTCGTACAAACCAATGCTGAATAATTGCATGATTTCGCGGGCATAATTTTCGTCGGGGCGGGTGTTTGAAGCGGGGTTCGCCTTCGGATTATTGAGATGGCTGAGGTAGAAGCCCATCATAGGACTATAGGTCACATCTTCCAATATATCTCTGTAATTACCAAAAGAATGGTCGAGCAACATATCGTAATAAATTGCCAATCCGTCACCATAGCTGCTCAAATCAGAATTAATGGAGACTACAAAAATCTGACTCAAAGCATAAGCCATACGATGCCTGAGTTGGTCTTCATTGGTCATGGTGACATGCCACCAACCGTAGTTAAAGTAATTCCATGTTGGTCGAAAATGGATCTCTTCAAGAGGTATGCCTTGATTGAGCATGGTATCAATACTGACCTGCCATGAATAATTCATTTCAGGTGTGATGTAAGTGACAGGTTTTTGGAGTTGGTCATCTATCCAACTTTCAATACTCATATCCACCACATCTTGCATATCAGCTTTGTCGTAGCCCATCGTAGCTTGCGCCAAAAAACGCGAGGCTTCCATAAGCTCTGCATCCAAGCCGTTACCATTAATGGTGTTTTCACCGACAGCCGTCTCCGTCCAGTTAACATCTGTGTAGCTGCTACTGGTCGTGACTGTTATTCCGACATCATTGCCCGCACCAATGTACTCTTGCGAAGTCACACAGGAGGTAGTAGCGATGATGCATAACATGATTAAAAAATTTCCTTTCATTTCTAAAAATTTTAATGCTTAAGTGATAATATAATTGTCGTATTTTTTGGCTGTTGTATTGTTCGATTGTTATCGTGTTTTTTAACGATGAAACAATACAGCAATAAAGCTGTATCAATATATGTAAAATTTGAAGTATAGTGACAACATACAAACATTTTATTCAAAATTATTTTAATTTATATTAATTTTATAATCAGTTCTTTTTAATACAAATTGAAAATAATTTAACATATAAATATCGTAAGATTATTTTATTATTTTTATAATAAAACAATCTTAGGTGGTTACAAAATTTTATTTTCGATACTACAAGGGGAGGATTCGAAATGGCTTTTGAATTCTAATTCAAATGTATGTATTTTTTATTAAAAAACCGTATTTTTTAAGTAATAAAAATATTTAATGCGAAATAATATTTTGCTTAAAAAAATATACAATATTTTAGATTGTATTTTTTAGTATAAAAATTAATTTTAATTTAATGGTAGGTTTAATATTTACACTAACAAATACACAATATATTACATGTTAATTAGTTTTAACATTAAAATAATGAGTCTTCCCTAAAAAAGTAAGTTCATTGAAATATCCGAATAATCTTTTGTATATTTGTGTTATTATATACGTTAAATGAGATTTCGATGTTTTTAGCACGCGAATTACCAGTTTCCCCTCCATTATTGGACAG
>CALIZI010000226.1 GCA_938028705.1 uncultured Saprospiraceae bacterium
TAAAATGCAAGACTATCAATATAATGGTAAAATTCATGTTGCCGTAATAAAATTAATGTAAAATGTAAAATATCAAATTTAAAATGTAAAAGTTGTAGGACGCAATACAAATACATTTTTTCGTATTTAATTGATTTTTAAATTATTATAAAATAAAAAACAAGAATATTTTATATACGTACTATCGACACTTTTACATTTATTATTTTACATTTTACATTCCAAAAAAAAGTTAAAAAACTTTTTTAACAATGTACTAAGGTTGCAAATAACCCAATGTGCCTAATCCTTCAATATTGGAATAATCGACAGTGTCGAGTAGGGTAGGAGAGAGGCTCCATTCATTGGCGATGTCAAACACAAGGTTTTCGGTAGGTGGATGCTCCATATCAAACTTGGCTTCGGCTGTGGCGAGTGTACCTTTATTGGTCAATATATCACCTTCTTCACACACCAATTTTCTGATGAGTTCGCCATTCATATAACGCATCCAACTATGCGATTGTGAACCCTGATGAGTGTGAAAATATTGCACTTCTCCAAAATCACGACTTAGCTTTTCCAACAATTCCGGCTTCTTGCGTACTTCGCCCAAGCCCCATCCGGTAGCCAATATCCAACCGCTAATATTTGGCGTGATAAAGACGTAATTTTCCTTTGCTTTGTGAAGTCCGTATTGCCAATTCACCATTTCGATATTGCTCAAACCTAATGCCGCAGCTACTCGTTCACGATAGGTAGCCTTCACTGCCATCCACTGAAAATCCTTACCAAAAGCCACCGGACCATAAGGCATCTGACGCTTACGAAGAGCTTCCTCATATTGACTATCCATGTCGGCATCCAATATCATTTCCCCTTCACGCGATGTATTGACTTGTCGAAATATTGCCCAACCTAAGCCGACAACAAGCAAAATAACAAGTAAAAATATGAGTAAAACCATGGTAGGAGTGTTGTGGTGTTGAAGTATCGTAGTGTTGTGGTATTGCAGTTCATTATTATCGTATGAACCACAACACTAGGACACAACAATACTACAACACTATCAGGCAACATACATTACTTCCTTCACCGCTTTGATGACCTTTGTAGCATTGGGCATATAGGCATCTACGAGTGGAGGGGCGTAAGACAAAGACGTATCCGCTCCGGTGATGCGAGTGATGGGAGCATCGAGGTAGTCGAAGGCAAATTTTTGTATTTCGTAAGTGATTTCGGTGGAGACACTACAGAAGGGCCAAGCCTCTTCGACAGTCACAAGGCGATTGGTTTTTTTGACCGATTCGACAATAGTTTTATAGTCGAGCGGACGAATAGTACGCAAGTCAATCACCTCTGCCGAGATGCCTTCTTTGGCAAGTGCTTCGGCAGCTTCGAGGATGACTTTCATCGTTTTATTATAAGAAACGAGGGTTACATCCGTGCCTTCGCGTTTGACTTCTGCTTGTCCGATAGGGATAAGATATTCCTCCTCCGGCACAGGTCCAATGTCCGAAAACATAACTTCCGATTCCATAAAACATATCGGATCGTCGTCGCGGATAGCGGACTTAAGCAAGCCTTTGGCATCGTAAGGATTGGAGACCGAAATGACCTTCAAACCCGGAACATTTGCCATCCAAGATTCAAAGGTTTGGGAGTGCTGTTGCGCCAACTGCCCCGCCGCACCCGTACCACCGCGAAAGACTATCGGACAGTGAATCTGACCGCCACTCATAGAGAGTATTTTGGCTGCACTATTCACGATTTGGTCGAAGGCAAGTATTGCAAAATTCCAAGTCATAAATTCGACGATAGGGCGCAAGCCGTTCATCGCTGCACCCACGCCGATACCCGTAAAACCGAGTTCAGCAATCGGTGTATCAATGACGCGCTTGGGTCCAAACTCATCCAACATCCCCTTACTTACTTTGTAAGCACCATTATATTCTGCCACTTCTTCGCCCATTAAAAAGACGTTTTCATCGCGGCGCATTTCTTCTGACATTGCCTCACCGAGGGCTTCGCGGAATCTTATTTCTCTCATATTTTTTAGTTTCGTAGTGTTGTAGTTCTAAGTGTTGTAGTTTTCGGTTTTGTGTGTTGTAGTTGGTGCTTTGTAAGCATAAGAATTATTATACTACGAACTACAACACTAAGAACTTAGAACTTTCGAGTACAAAGATGAGATTTGTTTGTGATTTATTGGGTATAAATTGAGGATTTTTTTTGTCAAATAGCGGATAAATGCCGGATTAATAAAAACATAAGTATAATGACTCAATTAGTATGTGCTAGGTTATTTTCGACTTACTAATTAATTTGGACTTTGGGAAAAATAGGAATTAGGGAATTAGGAAACTCGGTTTAAAGTCGTAACTCATTGATAATAAATTTTATCAATAAAATAAAACATGTCATTAATTATTTGTTGTAAAAATCTGAAAAAGTCCCGATAGTTATCGGGATTACCTAATTTTCCAATTCCCCAATTTCCTTTATCCAAAATCTAATATTTAATATAACTTGACAATGTTAAATTAAATTTTTATTAAATATAAATAAGGCGCTTCGTTCTGAATTTGACCTAAAACTTGTCAGACATTTTCAAAATGTCAGACAAGTTTTAGGTCAAATTCAGCGCAGATTTACTATTTCAAACAAAGACACATTCTTATTTTTTTAAATTTAACATTGTCAAGATAAAATATTTTTTAATTAATTTAAATATTTTTTATATAAAAATAAATTGTTCATAAATATGATGAAATAAATAAATGTGCAAATCTGTTTGCTAAACTTTTCGAGTTTGGTCAACATAAGTTTGCTCTGGATTTAATAATTTCACAAAAGTCAGTGCATTACTTACGTTTATCAAATTTTTTGAAGTTTAGCAAGCGAAGTATTTAATAATGTGGGTAAACGAATAATACCTTTTCGCTCCATAAAAAGCAACATACCTTTAATCGTATCGTGCAGCGACGGGTCGGGCAGGTGATGTGCTGAACGGTCTCTTGCCGTCTGATAATTGCTGCTATCATATCGCTTAAATTCCATATTTGAAATTTTATCGACAGAGCGTGTGAAAAAATCTAATAGTGGAAAAAGCAAGTCGTCTTTTGAGCAATTTTTGAGTAGCTCGTCCACAAAATCGGGTATAGTATAATACTCAAATGACTGCCCTGTAAGCTCGGTAATGATGCGGGTAATATCGCTCATGTTGGCGTATTGGTCGCGTGTTACATGAAAATTTTTATTAAGTGTATCATTCAGATTTGCAATGGCTATGATGTTGTTGGCTGCAATATCGGCAGGCAATAAACTCACCTGATTAAGTGCATCAATGCCCATTCCGTAATTAATCATGTGGGCAAAAAGACGAATGGAAATATCGAAATTATTACCGCCACCTTTCACAGAAGGAGAAATGAGTGCCGGACGGAAAATCCTACCTTGAAATCCTTGACGTATGGCATCTTTCACGATTTGTTCGGACACCCATTTGGTCTGACTATAACCAAAATCCAAGAGGTCAAGGTCTTGATTGGTGTCACTTTCATAGAGGATGTCTTTGACCGCCCAACCAAAAATAAATGTGGTTGAAATATGGTTAAAAATCTTTGGATGTCCTTCGTAAGCAAAGCGCAGCATTTCATTTGTACCCGATACATTGACATCACGCATTTTATCATAATTAAAAAGATAATTGACTATTGCTCCATTATGATAAATTGTTTTAATGTGATTCGTTAAAAAATACCATGTTTTTTTGTCTAAACCCAACTGTATTTTAGCTAAATCTCCACAAATAGGAATGACCCGTTTTTTAAAATTATGTATTAAATTATCTGAAATATACCCAGTGGTTTTAAGAGCTTCGTATAACCTTTCTTTTGCATGAGTATTATTTTTTGCTCTAATGAGAATGTAAATATTTTCATCCGTTTGTTCAAGCAAACTTTTCAAAAGAAAAGGTCCGAAAAACCCCGTACCGCCTGTGAGTAAAATGTTGTTGGTTTTGGGTGGAATAGATTGATTGGTGATTAATGTTATGGGATTAAAATTTAAATGAATATCTGATAATATGCTTTGTTGTTCTAATGTTTTATGTTCTTGTTGTAAATGATTTATCTTTTTTTGTAGAGCAATAGCAGCAAGCGGAGAAGCATTTTTAAATTGCTCTGCCAAGTCAAAAAGTTCGGAAACACTGATTTCCTGAAGCAGGCGTAAATCTATTTTTTGCGCCAGTTTTTCTGCATTATTTTCTTTTAGTAATGCTTTAATATCGTGTAATAAAACCGCCAAATCAAGAGAACCAATACCTATTTCACTCAAAGAAGATAACTCATTTCCCTGCAATCCGTATTGGATTTTTAAAGCTGCAAAAGGGGAATTAGTATCGCTCTCCTGCATAGCAATTTCGGGTATGGAAAAGCGATATAAAGGTTTCAATTGACCATTCAGCCAAGCTGCTTTTGCCTGATGCCGCGCGATTTTTCCCGAACTCGTTTTGGGAATGCTGCGAGGTGGAATAAAAATGATTTCGTGGGTTTCAATATTTAAAAATTGTCGAATAGCTGTTGTGATTTCGACAGCATCGGGGATAGCTTTGGAAGATTTGACTTCGGCTACTACGACTAATTTTTCGCCTTCATCCTCAATGCTGAAAGCAGCGACACAACCCTTACGAATCTCCTTAGAAGTTGCCTCAACAATCCGCTCAATATCTTGCGGATAAAAATTTAATCCTCTAATGATAATCATGTCCTTCACACGCCCGCACACATATAATTCGCCTTTATGTATAAAACCCAAGTCACCTGTTCGCAGAAAATTATTATGTTCTATATTTGAATTGATCATCGAGGCTTCAAACATTTGTTGCGTCAAATCCGGCTTGTTCCAATAACCTGCACATTTGCTTTTTCCATTCAACCAAATCTCGCCGATACCGCCTTCTTCAACTTCTGTGTGCTTGTCTTTATCCACTATTTTTACGATAGTATCTGCCAGTGCTTTTCCGCAACTCATGACAGATTTTATCGAATTTTTATTATCACTATTTTTATTTTTAATAATTTTTAACTGATTGACAGACAGTTTATTTTTATCAATATCAAGTGTTTTTCGACCATGACTTGAAACAGCCAAAGTAAATTCAGCCAAGCCAAAAGCACTGTAAAAACTGTCAGGTTTCAGTCCGTAAGTTTTAAATTTTTGGAGAAAACGACGATAAACTTCCGTATTGACAGGCTCGGCAGCCGTCATCAACATTTTGAGGGAACTCAAATCTAAATTTGGATAAAGCGTGTCGGGAATTTTATCAGGTCGCAGACAATACTCGTAAGCAAAATTTGGTGCGGAGGAGGCGGTTGCCTGATATTTTGTGAGCGTTTCGAGCCAGAGGGCGGGTCGTTGGATAAAATCCATTGGCGAAAATCCATAAGTTGTTCCGCCTTTTAATATGATGAATAAATAATATCCAATCAAACCCATATCGTGATATTGTGGCAGCCACGATACGCCGATTGGAGAAAAATCTAAGACCGCTTCGCAATTGTGCAAGATATTTTTGTGGGTTACTTTTACGCCTTTCGGATGATTGGTAGAGCCGGAAGTATATTGTAAAAAAAGTATATCTGTAAAATCTTCTTTGAACTCATATAGTTGTCGAAAATCATCTGTAATGACCCAATCTAATGACGATAAATGTTGTTTTTTGAAAGAGAATTTGGAAAGGGCGTTTCGGGTCATATTTAATTTAAATGACCAGTAATACTCCCTGCTTGTCAGGATAGTATGCGCTTCGCAGTCCTTTGCGATGTAGGTCGTTTTATAGATAGCGGATTGGAAACCATGCGCGGTAGGCGGATAGACAGGCACAGGAATAAGACCAATTTTGGCGCAAGCAAAAAAGGCACACAACATCTCCAATCCCGGTGGATATGCGAGCAATATGCGGTCATTTTTTTGAAGTTTTCGACGGCTGAGATTGGATGCGATGACATCCACGCGCTGCATAAAAGTCGTGTAGGTGTATTGTTGCGTGATGTTACCTTTGGTGTCGAGGAAAGCGTAAAGAAGTTGGTCAGGAGTTTTGTTCGTTTGGTGGTCAATACGGTTAAAAATATATTTCATAGTCTAGGTGTAGTGACTGAATTAGTGAATGACTAGGTAGCCAATTAATCACCAATCAACTAGTCACTAATCACTAACTCAATGCGTTTAAGTTCGTCTTTTGTCAGTGGGTCGTATCGGTGTTTGCTGACATAATTTTTTGAAAATTCATCTTGTGTGTCAAGGAATTTTTCGTAATCAGCATGGATTGAGCAAGCTAAGTACTCGTGAATTTCTTTGGCTTGATTTGAAGGATGTCTTGTTAGTTCCTTAAAATCAATATTCATCATCAAAAAATTAGACTTTTCTTTAAATTGATCTAAAAAAAGCGACCATTCTATCAAAAAATCTATGGTTGCTTCCCGCATGGGATTGTTTGTTTGTTTTGTACAAAAATATAAATATATATGATTAACAAAACTAATAACAGACGGCGCAATTTTTTCCAAGGGGCGTTGAATAATTAAATAATTGGATTGAGGAAATACAGTCGTCATTCCTTGTAATTTGATGGGATAAAAAGGATTTTTTGATAAAAAATATTTTTGATTTTCTTTATCAAAAACATATAAATGTCTTTTTATTAATAATTTATAAAAATGAATATTTTTTATTCTTTTATTTATATTTTGTAAATTATCAGGAGCTACCAAGCCATGCTCATCCTCCAATTCGGGAAAAATAAACATCCAATATGAGGATTGAAACAAATACATAAACAGCACTTCGTCCTCTTCAAATTCCATTAATCCCATATCGTGCAAACCTTCAAGCCGACCAAATATGAGGCGGTCTAATCGTTGAATGAGCGGCTTTACGGGAAAACCGATTTTAGTCAATAATTTGTATGTAGAAATATAAAATATTTTTTGAATAATGGAAGGCGTAAAGACCATTTCCCACAGTCGGAAGGTGGTAAAGTTTTGGGTGTTATTTGCCAATAAATTTAATAAAAAAGAAGTGCCGCTACGCGGAAAACCTACGATGAAAACAGCCTTGTCCGCATTTTTTGATTTAAATGAAGGAAAGAAAACGTGGTCTAATATTAGAAATATATGTGTGATAAATACATGTATAATGATAATTGGAATGACAAAAAATACGATTAGGATTCGTTTGAAAGTAGGTCGTCGAAGGCTATCTTTTTTGAAAGAAAAACCTCGCAGCCAGAGCTTAAATAGTAATTTAAAATCAATCATGTGTTGGGCAAATTGGGAATTGGGGAATTAGGCTTAAAATTACAAGTAAAAATCTATGTAGTGTTCGACTAAAGTAGGGAGACCTATAAACGCGAAAGTTGTCAGACGAATCCTTTTGTAAAAAGCAGATATTATCAGATAAAATAGTAATTTTCTGTAAAAACATTCGTCTGACAACTGTACCCTACTTTAATCGAATACCACCAAAATCTAAAAAAGAGGATATTACCTAATTTCCAAATTCCCAAATTCCCTTTGCCCCAAATTACGATTTCTATTTCTATAAAAAACAATCGTTGCTATCAATAAAAAAGTATATACGACTTGCGCCAGACTCATATTAAAAATAACGGGGTCGTCGGTGCGAATCGTTCCAATCAAAATAGAAGTAATCGAAGCCACGAATAAGAAAATAATGGTGAGTTGTCCATCGTATTTTTTGTTGTTGGCAAGTCGCAACAACACTACAAATAAAATCGCATATACAATCGCATCATATATAGGCGCAGGATGCACAGGCAAAATACTCGGCACCGAACCATGTGTAACACGCACGCCCCAAGGCAGATTAGTCGGCACACCATGACAGCCATGACCCGACATAAAACAACCGATTTTGCCAAATACCAAGCCGCCGGATACCGCTATCATAAATTCATCTACGAGTCCTAAAAGGCGTGTTTTTCCGCTGATTTTGATGACAAAATATATAGCAATAAAATTAATGAATAATGCACCATAAAACCTTCTGCCTCCTTTGCCACCGACCATTTCCCAAAAGGAATATTGCTCTGCCGCTTGCCCGCCGGTGAGTATAGATTCTATGGCTTCCATGCCTCGCGCGCCAAATCCGCCCAAGAGCATAATTCCCGCCAAAAACAAAACGGACAGTAATATACCCTGCGATTTCCAGTGCCGATACCGTAATAGAAAAACGACAACACCAAAAAAAATACCGAGCCGGAGTAAGTCCTCAAACCAGTCGAAGGGATAACCGAATATGGTGGGATTTGGAAGCATTTTTGATTGTTTTGTTATTGATAAATTCAAATATACGAAAAAGTTGGGGGATGACCGTAGCCATCCCCCGAAACTTCAATGTGAGTGCTGTTTTTACTAAGCCTATTCAGTGCAAACTTTTCCCGATACGATGGTAATTCTATCCTGTAAATCCCGGACAGGTAGCGGTATTAATTTCTCGCCATTGATTGCCAGTCCAATACCACAGTCGCGTATCATTTGCATTGAAATCCCAAAGCCAACCTATTTTACCGCAAATAGCATAATTACTATGAAACATCAGTCCATAATCGCAAATATCAGCTTCACTAGAAAGGTAAATAAAATCTTGATATTTATCTGACCACACCCATGAAGCGGGAGCCTCATACACATAAATCCATCCTGTCTGCCCAAAGTAATTCCACGAGTTATATTGCAGACAATGCATTCTGTTAGTTATCTCCATATTGCTTGTATTCTCAATGGTCCTTTCTGGCACTGAACTGACTTCTTGCATTAAGGTTAAGTCCGGCGTTGTACCTAAATATTCTAAATATTCGTCAGTTGGAATTTTTACATCATTTACTTCTTGCGGGATTGTTATTTCCTGCTCACAAGAAGTCAAAAATACTGAAACGGCGAATACTGCCAAAAGGCTAAAAAGCCCAAATCTAATTTTTAAATAATTCATAATCAATGTTTTAAAAATGTTTAATAAATATTGTTTAAAAATATGAATGATTGAATACGTTTTGACATACAGCTTGCTTGGTAACAAAATTCGAGTAAAAAATAGGTGCGCTCGGTTGTACGCTGAAGCGGTAGAATCGCTGATACTCTCTGTCATTCCATTAGAATGATTTTTTGTACGGTTTTGTATTCACCAGCAATGACGGTGCAATAATAGCCTCCTGAAGCCAAACCGTTACTATGAAAAATGGATGTATGTGAACCCGCAGTCATTTCCTGATTGTCAGCAATTGTAGCTACACGCCTACCTACGGCATCAGATACAAAAATGCTTACTTGGCTATCTTCCAATAAGTTGTATTCTATTGTACTTTTATCGCGGAAGGGGTTAGGGTAGATATTGACCGATGTTTCTTGCGCTTTTCTTAATTGGGGCGATTCTGCTATACTAACAACACTATTTTCTGGGTTGTCATTTGGAATATTTAGATTGTATGGTGTGGTAACATACGTCCACCTTATACCACTAGAAGTTCCACTGCATTCAGCTTTTACACCAAGCCAGTAGCTGTACCCCGGAGAGAGACCAATAGTAATTCCGGTTGAACCCAAATTATAGAAATTGACAGCGTATGAGCCATTCCAATACCATAATGAGTAATACGATGCTCCACTTACTGCTCCCCAGTACATGTAACATGAGTATGGAGTGACATTAGTAGTATATGCGTATGAAGGAGTATAGCAATAGCCACCACCCGAACCGGGAATAGTGTACGTTATCTTTGAAAATAATCCTGCGCCACCATCATCATTAGCTGCAATTTGTGTTGTTCCATTAGAGGAATATAAATGTAGATAAGTATCTGTTGTTGAACCATTGTATGATTGTGTTTCTATTGTTAAAGTATTTCCAGACCTTACATATCGTAGAGTGTATTTTCCTTGAGCAGAATTGGTACTGTAGAGTCTTACTCTGATGTAGTAAATCTGTCCATTTGCCGATACTTTGAAATAATCATTATCGCTACCAGCTAAACATAAATTAGGTGATGTATTGGTTAGCGGTGCACCTAAATTATATGCCTGATTGACGGTATTATTAGGTTCTTTGGAGTCTGTGCAATTTATTAAATCATAATAATATCGCCAGTTCCAGTTAGGTCCTGGATCCCAGTGTCCTTCTGGATTAATACTTAAAGGGTAATGACAATGCCCTTTTATTCTAACACTTGTCGGTTGAACATCTAATTGATGAGCTGCATTAGAAGTTCCATTATAACAGGTTGTTGGAGAAATTCCATATCCGCTTTGGGTAATATCTCTAACTAAACTTGCAGATGATTGGTACATTGCTTCGGTATACCATGTTGCATCATTCGCAAATCCTTCATGTTCAATTCCAATGGAATAAGAATTTGCTCCGCCAACATGCCATGCTTTGTCAGATTCTGATACAAGTTGAACAACAAAACCATCGTGACTTCTTATACAATAATGTGCGCTAACACTGTTGGAACAATTTTGAAAAAGCGTATAAACTGTATATGTAAAGTACCCTTCCATATCGTGAATGACAACATCTGTTATAGGTGTTCCGTTTCTGCTGCTGAAACAGTTACTGCCCTCCCACGTAGCATTGGCATAGTCAGCACTTTGTCCACTTTTTAGGGGCGCATTTTCTTCGACTTTCATTATAATTTTACCGCTATTGAGTGTTTGTAAAAATTGGTCATCAAAATAAGTCGACAGGTTAAGTGAATTTATAGGTTCAGTAAATGTATAGCCGCTCAATTCAACACCATTTTGCATTGTAGTTAGTATTTGATGAGCAAACATATCTTTTAAAAAATTAGACGTTTTATCATTTTCTATAAAACCAGTATATTCATAGATTACTGAAAACCAACTTTTTAAATCAGATTTTACCGCATTATTAAGATTCCCCACATGATTTAGCCATTTCGCTGTGCCGATAATGTTACTTCTTGGTGATTTTTTTAATTCCTTGATAGAGTAACCTGATATGTTCGCTACATTCTTCATTGTGCTTTTTGTTACATTTTTTCCATCAAGTATGAGTCCCATAATCCCGTAGAATTTAGGATTGCCTGTACAACTATGAACTGACTCGTCAGGAACCCTGTGTTTTAGTCGTGTTACATTGTAACTTATAGATTCAAGCAATCCTACCGGAAGTTGAGGATAAGTAGTGTAAGCTTCTTGAAAATAGGATTTTAAACTGTCAAGATTATGTTCAATAGTTGTTTTGCAAAGTTCAGAATCAGTTGATGCTCTTTCGCAATCTTCTGAAAAACTGCTCCCGTAAATAATCGAAGCATATATCATTATGAGCACTATGCTCATTATTACTTTATTTTTCATAATCATCATTTTAAAAAGTTTAATAAATCATATTAAAAAAAATCATTGTTGATGTCACCCAACCAGCCCCGCGACGGCTGACTGTGCTTGTTCGTAGATAGATATACCTATCCCATTTCGATTGATATTAAATCGACTAAGTAATTGATTGTCAAGTATATCTATGATAAATTTTCACTTGGCATCAACATGGATACTTTGTTCAAATTTATCATAGATATGAATCAATCATCATTGTATTACAGGTAGTTTAAGAATTTTGTTAATCGGGATACCATTGTCGGATATATGTTCGATATGAATAAAATAAATACCCGATGGTAAGTCATTTTTATTGATTGGTACTTGATGATAGCCTATGTTGCCGTCGCCTTGAAGTGTCATGATTTGCTGTCCGTGCGTATTGTACAAGCTGATGTTGACTGTGCCGCGCTTGTTGAGGTTGTAGGTGACGCGAGATTCGCGCCCGGCAGTATTGAGTAATTGTACTTCAAATTTATCTTCATCAGGCGTATCCTTATGTGTGACCTCGGATGTACCAGTCCCGGCACGGTCGAAAGCTATCAAGGCATCTTTGACCTCTTTACTTTCCATGACGTGTAGGTGCTGGCGGACTTTGGTGATTTCATTACGCAATTTACCTTTGCTCGTCGCTTGGTTGAGACTGACTAAGAAGTTGTCTATTACCTTGATATGTTCGTCGGTTACGGTTACAGGACGTTTGCTGACAAAGGACTGGAAGAGCATCGCCATTGCCATGTCTTTTATTTTATCAAAATCTTCATTGACCTTCGCATATCGCGCATCTTTTGATTCCAAGATGCGATTAATCTCCGCTTGGTATTTGATGTAAGTCTTTTCTGCGGCGAGGAAGTTTTTAATAAATTCTTCATTGGCAAATTGACTAAACTCACCTGCTATGGCAGTAAGGTTGGCTGGCATACGATTACAGCTACAACCGGAGCAGGGTTCCGGCAGAACACCAAAGTATGTGGGACTGAGAACATCAGTCAGAGTACCATTGGCTGCCATAATTTTACCATTATTAAATAGAAACTCAACCGGATTACCACTTTGTATATCTAACGATGACACGTTAATCATTGCTATTGCGCCATCACAAAACTGGTTGTTTTGGTCAGTGCGGGTGAGGGCGATATCAAGTCTGTTTTGCGTCGCATCGAAGATATTAATATGTTCATCAGGCTGTAAGGTGGAGTTGGCAAAATCAACTGTAATATTATCAATGAGTAAACTGCCAAAATCAATACTACATGCTACACCATGTGCGCTGACAGATCCGCCGAGTGTGGACTCTACGTAGAGTTCATAAGTAACATTAATCACTCCATTGTTTACACTCTCACTAATAACTTCAAGTCTGAACCGAAGGGGACTGCCAGAGGGGGAGTGAGGAGTGACGGTATGTGTGTTGCCATAATTATCAATAAGTGCTTGTATATCATCAATGTCAACTATCCCATTTCCGTCTCCGTCAGCATGTTTTACATTTATACTATCAATGTTGGCAGACCAGTCCGGGCAATATTGTGATAACCAATCTGTACTGGCATTGGAACGTGGTATTCCGGTGATGCCTTCGGCTAATCCCCATTGGAGTAAGTCCAGATTATTGACTATGCCGTCACTGTTAAAATCTCCGGGCCAAACCGGAGTAGTTGTATTGGGACATGCTGCATCTCCGTTAGTACAGAATTCTTCCCAAGTGGCATTGAAGTTGTTGCCACCCATAATGTTACCACCGCTATTATCTACGTCAACTCTATCACATAATTGCTGCAAATGAATATCAAAACATCCTGAAAGTTGATTATTACTCAATGACAGCCCCCATAGCCATAGATTGCCAATTTCAGGCGGGATGCTCCCTGTTAATTGATTATTGTTCAAAAATAGCCAGGATAAGTTGTTTAAATTTCCAATTTCAGATGGAATAGTACCACTAAGTTGATTGTTAGATAAGCCCAACCCTTTTACACAACCGTCTTCATTTAAAGTTACTCCGAACCAAGAATCCATTGGTTGATTTAAATCCCAGGTATTTGTCCAGTTTGCTCCGTCGGTTGCATTATACAAAGTCACTAGAGCCAACGAATCGCTGTATCGACATGCTCCGTATGAACATTCTCCGGCACCTGTTGAACAGAAGTCTTCCCATGGAACATCAAAGTTGTTGTTATCACTAATCGTTGAATTTGAACCTATACTGCAAAGGTTCATTAAATTTACATAGTAACATCCGCTAAATTGATTGCTGCGTAGGGATAGACTTTCCAATTTATTTAGATTTCCGAGACTTGCCGATATGTTACCAGTGAGTTCGTTAAAAGATAGCCATAGGGTTTGTAAGTTCTGTAAGTTCCCAAGTTCAGTAGGAATACTACCACTAAGTTCGTTGGAGTTCAAAGTCAATGATTTCAAATTACTTAAGTTTTCCAGTTCTGCCGGAATACTACCACTAAGTTGGTTTCTGCCCAGTCTTAAATAATTTAAATTGTACAAATTTCCAAGCTCTGCGGGAATATTGCCACTTAATTGATTGTCAAATAAATCTAAATTTCTTAAATGGTATAAATCGCCAATCTCCGGTGGGATAGTACCATTGATTTGCCTATCATACAAATTTAAATGCATTACACAGCCAAAACCATTTATAGCAACACCGTTCCAAGTATTCATAGGGTGATTTAAATCCCATGGGTCAATCCAATTAGCTCCGTCAGTTGCATTATAGAATGCAACTAATGATAGAGAATCGTTTTGACGGCAGGTGGGGTATGGATTAGGTTCGCAAGCACCTATTCCATTATTTCTAAAATCTTCCCATGGTGCATCAAAGCTGTTACCGTCACTTACAGTTAAATTAGTACCTCCCAAAATATTTATTAAATTAACATCATAACAACCAGTGAGTTGATTATAGGAAACACTAAGACTTGATAGATTATTTCCAAGTTCAGAAGGAATATTGCCACTGAGTTGGTTGTAGCGTAGAGATAAAGAATATAGGTTCTGTAAATTTCCAAGTTCAGAAGGAATATTACCGCTAAGTTGATTTTCTGAAAGAGATAAACTTCCCAGATTAATTAAATTTTCAAATTCAGAGGGAATATTACCGCTAAGTTGATTTTCTGAAAGCCATAAATTTTCCAGATTAATTAAATTTCCAAGTTCGACAGGAATAGCACCAGTGAGTAGGTTATTTAAAAGGTTTAAATCCTCTAATTGGATTAAATTTCCCAGTTCTGTAGGAATAGTACCAGTAAGTTGATTTCTAGAGAGGTGTAAACTTTTCAAATTACTTAAATTCCCCAGTTCAATGGGAATATTACCGCTAAGTTGACTTCCGTATATACTTAGGTAAGTTAAACTAATTAAATTGCCTAATTCAATAGGGATATTTCCGCTGAATTGATTGTCTCCCAAATCCAAAATTACTAAATTAGTTAAGCTACCTAATTCGACAGGAATACTGCCATTAAGTTGGTTTTCTCTCAAGGTCAGTTCAGTCAGTTGAACTAAATTTACAAATCCAGTAGGAATAGTACCGTTAAGTTCGTTATAGGATAGGTTTAGTTCCTCGAGAGTAAATAAATTACCTATTTCATTAGGAATAGTCCCACTAAGTTCGTTGCCAAATAGATTTAATTGAGTTAGATTAATCAAATTTCCTATTTCTACAGGAATACTTCCACTAAATTCATTAGCTCCCAAATCTAAAAATGTTAAACCAGTTAAATTTCCCAATTCGGTAGGAATAGTACCGCTTAAATTATTGAACCCCAAGTCTAAAAAATTCAGACTATTCAAATCACCTATTTCTGCGGGTAGGTTTCCCGATAAATTATTTCCGTCATGTCCGTCAAAATGAGTACAAGGATTATTTCCACCGTCCAAATCAATACAAGTCACACAACCATTGCCATTAAGGGCTACGCCATACCAAGTATCCATAGGTTGATTCAAATCCCAAGTATTTGTCCAGTTAGCACCATCAGTAGCATTGTATAGGGCTACAAGTGCAAGGGAATCACTCATTCTACAAGGAGCATTAAAACTACAGAGACCTACGGCGCACCAAGCCTCTTCTGTCTGTATCGCTTCATTCGAGCCTGCACCATACAAATCAATAGCTGCCTGAATCGCTCCCGCGCGTGCGTCTGTGTATTGAGAAGTTTCACTTAAATAGACTGTAAGGTTACGATAAGCGATATTAGCGGCTTTATCCATGCCGATACCATTGACGTGATAAGTATACCAATTGTCATTGGTGCCTAGGCCCCCTTCAGAGAGCAAATAAAACCAGTAGTTTTGTACGCCGCTATTGTAGTGTACTCCACCATTATCTCCACTACCGTCATACCAATAATTACCGAGATAGGTGTCGGGTTGTTGAGTTAGTGCAGTAACAGAATTGGGATTACTCATATCACGAATACAGTTTTTTCCGGCCAATACTGTAAAATCTGCACCCATCAACCAGTCGTTACTACCACGCATATATCGCTCTGCGACTTCTCCAAAAATATCTGAAAAAGACTCATTCAATGCACCTGATTCGTAGCTGTAATTCAAATCTGCGGTAAAATCAGTAAGTCCATGTACTATTTCATGTGCAACAACATCGGGCGAGGTAAGCGAAGTAAAAAGAATACTATCTCCATCTCCGTAAGTCATCCACGAGCCATTCCAAAAGGCATTATTATAATCAGTGCCGTAATGAATCCAACTGTAAAGAGCCATTCCACTGCTATCAAGGCTATTTCTATTATGAACATTAAGAAAATACTCATAAGTCTTCTGTGTAGCCCAGTGGACTTCATTGGCTGTTGGGTCTTCGTCAAAAAAGGCTTGGTTACTTGTGAAAGGTATTTGTGGGTATCCGTTGGTATTAGCCGCATCGAATACCTGCATCGGAGAACTATTTGCTAAGGTATATTCACCATTATCTCCACAAGCTGTAAAATATACATCTTCTGAATAATTGGTAGTACCAGAGGCGGTACTTGTATCGGTTGCTGGATCATCCAGGCAATTATGGATTTTCTCTACCGTAGTCAGTACGTCACCATTATGAGCATCTACGTACACCACGCTTCTCGTCAGTGGTTCTACGGCATAGATGTCGAACTTATAGGCAAGGCGATATTGCTCGGCTTTTTCTCCAAATTTTGGGTCGATAATCACTAATTCGCCTGCGGGATAGAACGTGGCATCTTCGCAAGCCTCTATCTGTTTTTTGAGATTTTCATGTGTGGGGTCATCCCATGCGTATAGCGTGGCATTGATGTGTTGTAATGCGGATTGCAGGGCGGTAGCTTCGGGGATAGACGGGGTGACGCTGATGTTGAGGTCGCGGACGAGCTTACCATTGGCGATTTGTACGCGATTATTTTTTTCGTGCATCAGATAAATCGCGCCTTCTATCGGTACGTTTTTATAGGTCTGTTGGTAGCGAGTATGGCGGTAGCCGAGTGCATCATCTTGAGTAGAGAAAAGTGTCAGTCGGTCATCTTGGGCGAGCTTCAAAGTGGCTTTATCTTGCATTAGATTGACAGCCGATTTTTGATTTGCAGCCTTAAAGGTTGTCCATTCATTTTTTATTTTGGAAGTTTGAGCATGGAGTTGAACAAATATCAAACAACATACTAGGATATGTAATAGAGCTTTCATGTTACAGTGCTTTTGGTTACAAAAAAATCATTATGATTATATTTACAATACAAAGATAAATACAGTTTTTTTTATATTTTTGGATTTGTATGCTTCTTATCACTAAAATATTTTTTATTTTTATTTTATAAAATACTAATAAACAATAATTTAATAAAATTATTTTAATTTGAAAACACTACAATACAAACCCATACTCTGTCTCGAACTACTTAAAACTTTTTCTTCAAAAGAAATGGAAAACCTCTCATATTTAGTGAATTGCCGATATTTTAATACCGATAAATATGTGGTAGACTTATTGAATGTATTGAAAAGATATAAGTTGGAAGAAGTTGTACCGAGCGATGAATTTCAATGTATAATATATGAACAAATATTTTCACATTTGGAAAAACCAAAGGGTAAATTGACCAAAAATCAAGGCAGTCAACTCAATCGCAAGATGAATGATTTACTACGTTTGGCAGAGAAATTTTTAGTAATTAAATCTCTTGAGGAAAATACAGTTGTAAATGATGAATTACTCTATCCTCAATTAATAGAACGTCGGCAATCGCTATTATTCAACCGTCATATCAATAAAGTAAAAAAAACGCTTGACAATCAGGAGACACGCGGGGTAGATTACTATGAACACCGCCATAAACTGGAGAATAATATCATTAATTATCATGACAGCATGAACCAAGCCTTGAATTTGAAAAATGTAGCAAATTTGGAACGCTATCTTGATATGTATTACTTGTTATATAAGTTGACAATACATCTTGGTGTGCTATCATTTCAGTTATTGAGCAAAGAAGAATATGATTTTTCTTCCATGAAAGCAGTTAATGTTTTATTAGAATTATCTAAGTATTCCCAACACCCCTTAATTGCCATTTACCAAGCGAATATTGACTTAGAGAAAGATAGAACGGATAAAGCATATTTTTATATGCTGGACTTGCTAGACAAACACACAAATGAAGTTGAGTCAAACCGATTAAGGTCTTTTTATACAAATGCCACCAATTATTGTATTCTTCAGAGGATTGCGGGTAATCAAACATACAACCAACATCTTTTTAATTTATATAAAATTATGCATAATAAAGATTTGCTAATTGATAATGGTGTTGTACCTATACAAATTCTGAAAAACATCGTAACAATGAGTTGCCGTGCAGAAGAATATGATTGGGCAACAGAGATAATCCGTCATTATGAGACATTTATACCAAAATCAATCCGAAGAAGTGTCTGTGAATTTTGCTACGGTGTTATTGCTTTTCATCAAAAAAATTATGAAGCTGCTCACGAGAGGTTTATTCAAGTTGATAAAATCAATACTGTCTATGATATTAATGCTCGTGTATTGATTATCAAATGTTTATACGAAAAAGAAAAAACATATAATGAATACACCATGACTGCTTTTCGTTCAATTGAGAAATTTTTTAAAACGAACAAAGAATTACCTGTAAAAAATAAAAAAGCCTATAAAAACTTCATCCAAATCCTCATCAACCTCTACCGCGTCCGCCACCACGAAGGTAAGCGGACTTTAGAGTGGCTCAAAGAGAAATTGGAACAACAAGAGGTGATTAGTGATAAGCGGTGGTTGTTGGAGAAGATAGAGGAGTTGGAAAAAAACAGGGGATGACCGTAGCTGATACCATTATGAAGCGTCATTACTTGCTGTCCGTGTGTGTTGTACAAACTCATATTGAGGATGCCTTGCTTGACGATATTATAAGTGAGGTGGTATTCACGTCCGGCGGTATTGAGGCAAGCTACGGGCGGTGCTTCATGGACAAATACTTGGGATTTGGCGCAGCCCATAGATACTTGGCATGGCGTGAGCTTAAATCAGGAAGGGTGTTTACGCATACTGAATTTGAATAACAATCAGTTGAGTGGTGATATTCCCGCTGAAATTGGCAAACTGCAACCTCAAATTCAAAAAATAATTTGTTCTTATTTTTTATAAAATTGAATTTGAATTTGAAGTTGAGGTTGAGGTTGAAGTTCCATACGGACAATGCTTACAGCCATTTTTGCAACAATAGCCGCGCTCCCGCAGGTACTTTTCTGTGAACACATACAGTCCTGCTTCATTCACATAATAATCAATGCCTTCTATTAATTTTTGTTGGTTCAAACGAGTAGCGAATTATGAGTTATTGAGTTGCGGGTTTACTTCCTAATCGAAATCCGAAGCCTATTTTTACGGGCAATTCCAGTACAGCATTTATCTTGCCATAATTCTTGTATTTCGGGCTGTTGGTATATCGAATACCAAATGACATATTAGCAAAAAAACGTTTATTGGATTGCCATTCCAGTTCCGGCGAGTATTCTAATGCCCATGCAAACAGCGGTCTTTCCCGAAAAAGAGCCAAGCCCAATTGTATCCCCGAACTGCCCGACACCCGCCATTGCCCACGTACATAATACGGATGATTATAGGCTGCATTGATGCCCGTCTGATTGCCCCAATCCACGATTCTATATTCCAAACCACCACGGATACGACCTTGTTTGAAATCGTGCTGATAAGCAAGCTCAAAGCCACCACCACCATAAAAATAACCACCGCCGCCACCATACGCAACACCGGGGAAGGACTCAAAGTTTAACCCAATTTGTTGGGCATTAAGAAATTGAAAAGCAGATAAAAAGATAAATGTATAAAATATTTTTTTCATGTGTTTTAGTTCATGGTTGATGGTTCATAGTTCATAGTTCATGGTTCATAGTCCATGATTCATGGTTGATAGTTGATGGTTCATAGTTCATTGTTCATTGTTGATGGTTTATAGGGCTACCCGTCTAAGACCGGACATTTTGATAATCAACAAGTTATAAATCTATTAAAATTCAAGTTATTATGACAACTATGAACTATGAACTATGAACTGTCCAACCATGAACCGATAGCCGTTTATAGATTATTTACTTGTAGAAAAGTGCGTAAAAAATCGCGAACTTCGGCTTGTTGGGCTGCTGCGCTTATGGTGGCTTCTCCGTCGCCTGCCTGCGCTCCGTAAGCACCAAACTGACTATGATTGCCTCCGGCGATGTCGTGATAAATCGTTTGTCCGGCAGTACCGGTGGCAGGTATATCGGCAAGGGTAGCTACGTCTAAGCGAGGCGGCAAATTGGGTTCATTCTCCATAAGGTCTCCCGGATTGCCGACCACATCAAATTCACCCGTCAACAAGATCACAGGTGCTTCCCAATCCGATAAATCAGACACCGAATAAGCAGCCAATAAAAACAAACCCGTATAGGCTTCCCGATGTGCCGCCGCATCCATACAAGCCACTACGCCACCCAAAGAATGACCACCAATAACCCAATCGCTGATGCCCTCAAAATCATCGCTGAATCGGTAAGCCTTATTGTTATTGACTATCGCCAGATTCGCAGCTACTTTGAGGATGACGACCTGCCGATTGTCTTGACTGACCAAATCCTGCAAGGGTTCTACATACGCATGAGCATCCACCAAACCGCCCGGATAAAACATAATTCCGGTAGATTCAGGCACAACACTGGCAGGAGACAAAGCAATATAATCGGGTGTTTCTGTCATGGATATAGCCCCGTTGAGATTCACATCTTCCGGCAGATAACTACAAGAAAAGTATCCGCACAATATAACAAGTATAAGTATTCTCTTCATAAATGAATGTTTCTTTACCATAAGACTTCATCCGGCATACTTTAGTAACATAAAATTTTGAGATTTTGATTTGTATGCTTTCAAGTCTTGTGTATAATTGGACTTTGGACAGAATCGGAATTAGGAAATTAGGAAACTCGGTTTAAAACCTTAACTCATTGATAATCAATATTTTAATTTCATCAATGGCTATCAGTTCATGGTTGGACAGTTCATAGTTCATAGTTGTCATAATAACCTGAATTTCAATAGCTTTGTAACTCACTGATTATCAAACTGTCCAACGTTAGACGGGTAGCCTCATTAATGATACATTATATATTTGTTTTTTCATTTATAAAAAATTTAATGATATTTTTTGAAAACTTGTTAAATTTATTTATTATTTAATAAATTAATTATTAGCTAATTATAAATTAAATAATTAAACATATTTTTGATAATAGTTTTTTGATATGTTTAAATTATAAATTAATTTATATTATTTGTAATTTATATTATAGTTATTGTATTATAATTTCATTTGAACCCGATTTGTGTTAAAATAAGCAATATTCAGCAAATTCACAATAAGCATACACCACTACAAATCAACTTCAAAAATAATAAATAATTGATTATCAGTTGTTTTATTTTTCGCATTATTATTTATAAATATTTTATTAATACTAAAATAGTCATAATAAAAAAATATTATTTGTTTATAAATATAAAATATTTATCATTTTTTCAAAAAAATCTTATAACTATTTTTCGTAACTTCTAATTAAAATTGTACCTTACGTACATCATTCATTTTTGTTGACCAAAAATATAACTACATGAAAAAATTATTAATCTTATTAACGACAACACTTCTTTATTGTGGTATGATATGGGCGCAATGTCCTACCGGGAATATATTTCTTGAACAAGATGATATAGATAATTTCCCAACTAACTATCCTAATTGTACAACATTGGATGGAGATGTATTTATCGGAGATTTTGTCACGAATTTATCAGGGCTTAATCAAATTACTACTATCAATGGAAAGCTAGACCTTGCTTTATTTTCTCAATTAGTTGATTTTTCAGGATTGGAAAATTTAGAGATAATTGGAGGAAACCTCGAAGCTGAAGTAACTCAACTCAACAGTTTTGAAGGACTGGAAAGTCTGACCACTATAGGAGGCAATTTTTATGTTAAAGATAATAGTAATTTAGTTGGTTTTTCGGGATTGGAAAGCCTTACCTCAATAGGAGGAGAATTTTTCGTAGTCAACAACTTTAGCTTACTTAACTTAGTGGGCTTGGAAGGTATCACATCAATTCCGAGTAATTTGCTGATAGACACAAATGATGGATTACAAAATCTGAACGGATTGAACAATCTATCCAGCGTTGGTGGTAATTTTGGAATTGGTAATTTTAGTATGACAGATATTTCAGCATTGAGTAACTTAACATCTATCGGAGGAAATTTTAATTTAGCATCCAACAGTCAATTAACAAATTTATCAGGTTTAGAAAGCCTTAATACTATCGGCGGTAATCTTGAATTTTTATTAAATGATCAATTAACCAGTCTATCAGGTTTGGAGAATCTTACCTCCATAGGAGGAGAACTAAAAATCCGGCTTCATGCCTCACTGACAAGTCTGGCAGGCATAGCAAATATAGACCACACTACTATAACAAATTTAATTATATCCGGTAATGGTCCCGGACTTTCCACTTGCGATGTAACCAGCATCTGCAATTACCTCGCTGCGGGTGGTTCGGCAACTATCAGTGGTAATGCCACCGGCTGCAATACGCAAGCTGAAGTCGAAAATCTTTGCATGGGCGCACCTGTCTGCCCTCCCGGAAGTGTCACCATAAGCACCCAACAGCAAGTCGATGACTTTTCTATCAACTATCCGGGCTGTACAGTGATAAGCGGCGACCTGACTATCTTCGAAGGCTTTACCGACCCAATTATGAATTTGAATGGATTGAGTCAGATTGAGATGGTTACAGGTAATTTGACTTTTGGTGATTTTCTGAATATTCCTACGCTCACAGGCTTGAATAACCTGACTTCTGTTGGTGGGAATCTATCATTAAATAATTCGCGCCTTACCAACCTCAACGGTCTGGAAAACCTAAGCTCTATAGGTGGAGACCTTACATGTGAGTTTAATTACTTCCTAACCGACATATCCGGTTTGCAGAGCCTCTCTTCGCTTGGCGGAGATATATTTTTATGGGAGAATAGTGTATTGCCAAACCTTGTAGGCTTGGAAAATCTAACGGTTATCAATGGTGATTTTAAAATTTTAGGTAACAGCTCAAATACTATGGAAGGCTTGAATAACCTGACTTCTATCGTAGGGGATTTGGAGATAATAACAAATACAGGTCTGATGAATATGAACGGCTTGGAAAATCTTACTTCCATTGGTGGAAAATTGGAAATAGACGCTCTTGGTCTATCAAGTATTTCCGGCTTGCAAAACCTTACATCTATTGGTAGTCATCTGATTATTAAAAATACTTCTTCATTAACAGATTTATCTGGCTTAGAAAATCTCAATGTTATTGGAGGACTACTTAATATTAGTGATAATATTGGCTTGACAAATTTATTAGCAATAGACGGCTTAGACCATACTTCTATTACTTATTTAATCATAGAATATAACAGTAACCTTTCCGTCTGTAGCGTAACAAGCATTTGCAATTATCTCGCTGCGGGTGGTCAATCGAGTATTTTAAATAATGCATCCGGCTGCAATACGCAAGCGGAGGTAGAAGCTATTTGCAATGATTCATGTTCAGCAACACCCCTGATGAGTGTCAATGACCAACCTATGCTTGATGGTATTTATCAGGCAGCCGATGAAGTGAACTCGATAGGTACTGTTCCTGTTGGTGGAAATGTTGGTTTCAAAGCCGGACAAACCATTCTATTAGACCAGAACTTTACCGTAGAACCCAATGCTGATTTTTCTGGGGAGATTGAGGACTGTGGGCAGTAGATTCGTTGAAATTTATCTTGGCAAAATATAGATTTACAAACTAAAAAGGTCGCGGATGTTCCGCGACCTTTTTTCTTTCTCTATGAAAAACAACACATTCAATCCAATATGTTCGCCAAATTGAGTATTGAGTGTTTTTTGATTATTAATTAATTAATTAAATATAATTTTAATTTGTATTAATTTAAAATTTAATTATTTACAAAAATAAAAATAAATAAATTACTCGCGTTCGATTTGTAATTTTTAATTTGGCGAACACATTGTCAATCGTCACTACAATTTAAAAAGCAAACCTAAGTCTTGCATAATATAGTGATTGAGGTAACGTTGTTCAACCCCTCCAAGCTGATTAATTTGGGATTGAAATTAACATTTAAACGCCCCTCTATTGAAGTAATATTATGTAGTGCGCTTATATCTGTCAAATCATCGTTTGTACCAATGAATAATGTTCCTCCAATCCACGCAATATTCTCTAAACCCTCAAGATTAGTCAGGTTAGCATTTTCTAATATAGAAATTCCTCCTATTGAATTAATGTTATCTAAACCCGACAAACTGACTAATTTAGTATTTTGAATTTTCAAAGCACCTGTAATAGAAATAATTTGATTCAATGGACTTAAATCTGTAATATCACTGTCTCCGGTATTCCGTCCAATATCTAATGAATTAACTATCTCCGTACAATTAGGATAAAGCACGGCAAAGTTATCTACTTCATCTTGTGTAGTCAAAGAAATAATATAATCTTGCGGACATTGCGCCAATAAATTTCCACAAAAAATAACAACAAAAAAACAAAGGCATACACTTTTAAAAGGATTCATATTTAGATTTTTTAAAATTAAAAAAGGCATCAAAACAGCATAATTTTGTTTTGATACCTTTAAGATAATAAAAAATATGTAAGCAACTGAATATAGCTTATATTTTAACGATTTAGAAAATCGCGTTACATCAATACACAGGCAAACTCGTATCAATCTCCTCTGCATAGGCCTTCACGCCACCTTTCAAATTATACAAATTATCAAAGCCAAAATTTGCTTCCAATTCACGAATTGCCGTAGCACTTCGCGCACCTGAGCGACAATGAATAATGACTTGCTTATCCTTTTTGATTTTTGCAGCATTTTGCAAAATATCACCAAGCGGAATCAACTCACCGTCCAACGCAACGATGTCGTACTCGTGTGGTTCGCGGACATCAATCAACTGAAAATCAGCCTTTTCGTCCAGTAATTTCTGGAAATTTTGTACACTGATTTCCTTAACCGGTTTTACGACTGCCGCAGCTTCCTCGTCGGGCATACCGCAAAATTGTACATAATCTATCAACTCCGTAATTGGTTCAAGGTCAGGATTTTTAGCGATTTTCAATATGCACGTCTCAAAACGCAAAGCATCAAACAAAAACAATCGCCCGACCAAAGGTTCGCCCACACCCGTAATGACCTTGATGACTTCATTTGCCTGCAAGCTGCCCACGATGCCCGGCAATACACCAATCACCCCGCCTTCGGCACAACTCGGCACCAAGCCCGGAGGCGGTGGTTCGGGAAACAGGTCGCGGTAATTCGGACCCCGTTCACCGTTTTTCTGTTCATAATTAAAAACAGACACCTGCCCGTCGAAGCGGAAAATCGAGGCATACACATTCGTTTTGCCCAAGATACAACAGGCATCATTGACCAAGTAGCGCGTCGGAAAATTATCCGTACCGTCCGCCACTACGTCATAGTCTTTAATAATGTCAAGCGCATTATCAGAATTTAAATGTATATTATAAATATTGACTTGAATATGCGGATTGAGCGATTCGATACGCTTCTTCGCTGCTTCCACTTTCGGCTGTCCCACACTCTCCACACCAAACAAAACCTGCCGTTGCAAATTACTTTCATCGACCACATCGAAATCAACAATCCCAATCGTACCGACACCCGCCGCCGCCAAGTAGAGTAGGAGAGGGCTGCCCAATCCACCTGACCCCACGACCAATACCTTCGCCGCTTTGAGTTTGCGCTGCCCTTCTATATTAAATTCAGGAATAATCAAATGACGACTGTACCGCTCCAATTCTGCCTGAGAAAATGTTATATTCATAATGATGAATTATTAATGTATAATGATGAATTGATAATGAATGAATTTTGAATGACTGAATAGAACTAATGCGATAATGCTGAAATGAGATAATGTTATAATGTTTTCAAATTATCGTATGACAACATTTTAGCATTATTACATTCTACAGTGGCTTTCCGATTGGTAAATTTACGCAATGGAATTGGAATAATTACTTTTGACATGATTTTAATCAAAAAGGGGGTGTAATTCCCCGATGCTTGCATCGCAATCAAAATAATTTATTCGCTCATCTGTATTAAAAGGTGAAAAGTACAAAATATGAAAATATCATTGCAATGTAAAATAATATTATTTATAAACTTTTGTAAATTAGTTTTTTATAAAAAATATTCACGTTATACACTTTTACATTTTACATTTATTATTTTACATTTTACATTACAATAACGATATTCACCTTATAGTAGAGATAAGGGACTTACATCATTAGTGGCAAGCATTTTCGCTGCCAATTCTTTCATTAATTTATACGCCACCATAGCCGTCATATTATGAATGTCTCTCATTGGATTATACTCCACAATATCCGCACCAACGACCTCTGCCTTGATATTTTGAATAATTTTAATAACTTCCCTCGTTGACAGCCCGCCGGGTTCGTGATGCGACACGCCGGGCGCAAAAGCAGGGTCTAACACATCCAAATCCAATGAAATATATAATGGCGAAGGCAATGACGCGATAAAATCGAAATTAAAATCTTTCATTTCAATGACCTTTACGCCAAACTTTTGAGCTTGTTCGCGTTGGTGTGTATTTAAGGTGCGAATGCCCACTTGTGTCAATGAAGCGATTTTTCCTTCTTCCATAATTCGCGCAAAAGGCGAAGCATGGGAGTACGGATTATCATCAAAATTATCATACAAATCAGCATGAGCATCCAAATGAAGAATATTTAAGTGTTTGTACTTTTCCGTAAAAGCACTCAATATCGGATAACTCACCGAGTGGTCGCCACCTATAGAAATCAACTTACTTTTGTCTTTTATCAGTTCGCTAATGTTGTTTTTAATCGTGGTAAATACATGTTCGGAACGGGTACTTTCAAAGGTCATATCACCACAATCTGTATAAGTGTGATTTGCTTTGATTTGGATGCCATTTTCCGAAAAATCATTTGCAGAACCTTCTTTGTCCATCAATCTCATTCGCGCAGGTGCATAAGCAGGACCTTTCAAAAAAGAAGAATTTGCATCGTAAGGAATACCTGTTATTTTTAGCATAGTGTGATGATTAGTAATTGATTGAGGAGTAATTAATTTGACGAAAATATGTAAAAATATTAATTTGTCATAGCATAAACCTGTTATACAGAAACCTTAATTTTAAAGTAATAAATCGTCTAATTTATCGCTTTTTTCATACCTTTACACAAGGTGTAAATGACAATATGATAAACGCAAAAAATATACAAAAATCTTACGGCAATCTACACGTCTTGAAAGGCGTTGACTTGGAAATAAAGAAAGGAGAGATTGTTTCTATCGTAGGCAAATCGGGTGCGGGGAAGAGTACCTTATTGCATATTCTCGGTACATTGGACAATTCGGACAAAGGTACATTGATGGTCAATAATGTGAGTATTACCGGTTTGAATGCTAAAGAACTTGCCCGTTTTCGCAACGAAAACATCGGTTTTGTTTTTCAGTTTCATCACCTGCTACCGGAGTTTACAGCATTAGAAAATGTTTGTATTCCCGCCTTTATCCAAAAGAAAAGTGAAAGAGAAGCCACTGCCCGCGCTAAAGAACTGCTTGGTTATCTTGGTCTTTCTGACCGTACCGAACATAAGCCTACCCAACTTTCCGGCGGCGAACAACAGCGTGTAGCCGTTGCGCGGGCTTTGATGAACCAACCCGCCGTACTCTTCGCTGACGAGCCTTCCGGCAACCTCGATTCACAATCTTCACAAGAACTCCACCAACTCCTTTTTCAACTCCGCGACGATTTTCAACAGACCTTTATTATTGTGACCCACAATGAAGAATTGGCAGAAATGAGTGACCGCCGATTGGTCATGCAGGATGGAGTGATTGTTTAAAAGTACGGGCTGCTTTACAGGCTGACCGCGAACTCGTACAGGCGATTTTAATCGCCATGTGCGATTAAAATGAGTTGAGACTTGCAAATCAATTTTTTGCGATAAAGGTACGTTAGTACCGACCCTGTTTGTAGTAAAATAATCCCCAAAACCTCCTAAGCTCCGTAGGAGCGGCACTGTTTGTACATTTAACGGTGTCGGTGCTACGCACCTTGATAAGTTTTGCTTGGTTTTTTGCTACAAACAGGGTCGATGCTAACGCATCTTGAACGACATAAAG
>CALIZI010000227.1 GCA_938028705.1 uncultured Saprospiraceae bacterium
TTAAACCCTTTTTCGAGATTTTTGCCGATGACACGCTATATGAAACGTCTTATGTCAATGAACTTGTTAATCGCATATATCAAATATTGATTTTATAAATACATACGAAGCATCTATTTTTTACTTATTTCAGTGCAACCTAAAATAATAATCTACTTGACAGCTAAAGCAGTCATTACGGAGTTCCCGTCCACCCTGTAAAGCAGTCATTACGGAACTCGTATTAAATCATTTTTTTACTAAAATTAAAGATTTGTCCTGCACCCATAAAAAATGCCCCGCTTTGTATGTAAAGCGAGGCATCAAAACTATGCTAAAAACATTAAAACACTTTATCTTGTCACCGTTCCGGTTGGGTTGGTGGCTGTTGCGTTGTTGCTCATGTTGTAAGATGTATGGTCAGCGGCAGGACTGGGAACGGGCGCGACGAGTGGCTTGAGCGTAAAGGGTGCGGGGCTGTTGTCTGGTTGTGGCTCTACCGAAATCACGACCGTAGCACCCGATAAATCTGTCGGAAAAGTAAGACCGGCAGGCGCATTATTGAGAAAATCTTCGCCGGGAAATGGAGGACCACCCGCACTTCCACTAAAGGTTGCAGCATCGTCAGCACCATTTATTGAAGTGAATCTTCCTGTCGTGACAGGCGTACCGTCAATCACTGCCCATCCTTCATATACCCAGCCATCTGGCAATATCGGCAAATTCAAACCCGGTCCGGGACCTTGTGCAGGGTCTAACCACCATACACCGCTTGTTTCATTATTATTCATTCCGTCTGTGGGTGTTGCCAAAATATAACTACCTGTTGCTGCGGTAAAATCCGTACCCAATGCCGCACCATGATTAACGGTCAAATCTGCACCACTGCCACTGAAATCACCTGCAAGTATGTGTACACTGCTTGGGCTTGGGTCATTATCGGGGCTTGGTTCTATGGTCAATACATAAGCTGTTGCATTTGCTACGTCATCTGCATCTAAGTCAAAGGCAGTTTCGGATAAATTACCGTTCGCATCTACATTAAATATACCCGCAGAAACAGGCGAACCATCCACTATCAACCATCCTTCGTAAGCATAATCAGTTCCCAAGTCTTCTAATCCGCTAAGGTTTAGGTTCAGTGTTTGGGTGTCAGTGCTATCGTCTTTTTTACATCCGGTTGCTAAAAATGAAAGGGTCAATACGACTAAAAAAAATGCTCTAATATTCATTTTGATAATTTTTTAAATGTTAAATGCCTACTACTTTTTGAGTCTTTTGTTCGGCTTATCTTGACTATCTGGAACGCAGTACAGCGATATCAAGTCTGCAAATATGTTCCGTTGAATTTACGATATTAACTTTGAGTAAAGAGCTTATATTGTAGCTGATAGCCGGAACGCGAGTGTATTGCATTTCCAAAGACAAAACACGTATTTGTGTCTATGCTGTTGTGTTTTTGTCAGATGAAAGACAGCCTTGATATGATATTTTATTTAAGAATCGCGTAGGTGAGTTGGAGTAAAGATACTTGATAATATCATATTTTAAATATAAATATATTTTTACATTTAACATGGAATATTTTTTCCGAATTTGGGTTAAAACTCGCCAGACATTTTCAAAATTCACCGATGATGTCATATTTTTCTGGCAAAGTTTAAATGTCAGACGAGTTTTAGCTCGAATTCAAGAGCAAAATGCCAAATATATTAAATAAAAATCGAACATGACATTGTCGAGTTAGTATGGATATTGGTGTAAATAGCTGAAAATCAATTTTTTAAAAGGAGGAATGTAGGAAGGAATTATGGCGGATTAAATTTTCCGATTCAACAACATCCAATTTCCATCTACATTTAAATACATGGCATCGGGAAATATTTTACAAAAAACATCTTTATAAAAATGTTGTGTAATGGCTTTGTCTTTTTTTGTGTTAAAGAGTCGATTATACATTAATAATCCTTTTGGAGCAATTAAGGATTTGAGATTTTCGAGAAAATCTATCTGCTCAAATTCATTTGGAATGACATCATCCAAAAAAATATCCATACACACGAGGTCGAATTTTTCTTTGCATTGCCGGACAAATAATTTTGCATCACCGTGTACTACTTGAATGGGTGACTCCAATGATTGGAGTGCATATTTATACGCCAAGTGCAGTACTTCTTCGTCTATTTCGACAGCCGTATAATGATATTGTTGTCCAAGATCCCGCTCCAACATGACAGGAATACTTCCCAAGCCTAAGCCCAAAATCAAGACGGTTTTGAAGTCTTGTTTTTCTAATTTTATCCGCCGAAAACTATAATAAAAATTTGTATATAAATTTTCGTAAGAATAAATAGCATTTTCAGTGTCCAAACGATAACGTCCTTTGCTATACACCACTTCCAAGTATGGATTGTGTTCTCCTTCGACGGCTTCTATACGAAACTCGTAGAAATAACTGACGATATGTTTCCAAAATGGTTGTTGCATGTTTTAGTTCATGGTTCATGGTTCATGGTTCATAGTTCATGGTTCATAGTTCATGGTTTATGGTTCATAGTTGATAGTTGATAGTCTAAGGTGAAACCTCGCATATTTACCTATGGACTATTGACTATCGTCTATTGACTATCGTCTATGGACTTTCTATAAAAACAAGCGATGCCTGTAAAGGCAAAAAAGTAAGCAACGGCAATATTTATCAATGCCAAAAACTGATAGGGTGCATACTCTAAGGCATTGATACCCAATGCGCCAGCCATAAAAACACCGGAAGGTGTCCAAGGCAAAAGATTCTCCAACATCGTACCCGCATCTTCTATGGAACGGCTTAATACTTTGCGTGGAATGCCCATTTTGTCAAATTTTTTGTTGAAGGCAGAACCAATAATAAAACTAGTGGCATATTGATTACAAGTCGTGACACTCGTGAACCATGTGGTCGTGAGGGCAGCGGCTACGGTATGAGTTCTTTTCTGCAATTTGTCCATGATAGACCGTATAGAAATATCAATCGCATTGGTGACTTCAAGTGTTCCGATGAAAGCAAATATAAGTAAAGAAATGACAATACCGTCAATGAGACCATATAATCCACCGCGATTGAGGATTTTTGGAACGACCTCGGATTTGAGATTGAGGTTGCTGACCATTTCTACAGAAAAGCCTTTGTTGAAACTTTTGAAAATATCTACGAAACTAAAGGGCTGGAAGATAAAAGCGAGTATCATCGCTACCCAAGCACTGCCGAGCAGGGTGAGGGCAATGGGTTTGCGCGTAAGGCTTCCCCATAGTACAATTACCAGAGGGAGAAGGAGTAAAATATTAAAATTAAAAATTTGTTCGAGTTCGGAGAGCGTAAGTTCGACCGCACTTAAATCCACTATTGAGCTACCCGATTCGGACGAAAAAGCGGGTGACATTAGGAAATAAATTAAGGCAGCAGCAACTGCTGAAGGTACTGTCGTATAGACCATTGAGCGGATGTGTTCCATGACATCTACGCCCGTAGCAAGCGACGCGATATTGGTGGTATCGGACAAGGGCGACATTTTATCACCAAAAAAACTACCGCCTACGACTGCCGCCGCCGTTATCGCCAAATTTGCACCATAGACCTCCGAAATACCCATCATCACTACGCCTATCGTACCCGCCGAACCCCACGATGTACCTGTTAGTAACGAGAAAAATATACATATCAGAAAAGCAAAAACGTATATCCAATCGGCATTGATAATCGAAATGCCGTAGTAAATCAACATAGGTATCGTGCCGCTGACTATCCAACTGCCAATCAAGACACCTATCGAAAAGAGTATCAGTAAGACCGGTACAGATTCACTGACTTTTTGGGAAACATGTTGTTCTATCGTTTTCCAATCGTAGCCCAACCTAAATAGATGTATTGCACTAAAACACATCGCCAAAAGGATTAAGACTTCTATTGACAACATGTTGTTGTACGTGTCAGGGCTATCGCCGAAGAACTGTGGATGTATGAGCAACCCGTAAATTAACAGGAGGAAAAAGAAGATAATTGGGGGGATGACTTGGCGAATTGATAGCTTCATGGCTCTAATATAATTTTATTTCCAAACCTTCTTGCATATATTTTACATTAGAGATAGGAAAACTGCGTTTTTCTTTTTCATAATGAATAATATAGAAATCTATGTTGGGATGTTTTGAGGCGTGATGTTCGATTTGGTCAAATGAAGCATGTTCAAAAGTACCGGTTTTGCGCCCATCTACAACTGCAATTTGGGATGTTGAAATATTGTCATAAATTTCCTGATTAAATCCTGAATCACCGGTATAACTGACGATATTTTTTCCTTTAATTGTAAGATTGAATCCGTAACATAAGTAAGTATGTTGTGATTTGAAGACCTTTAATTTGACATTAGAAGTAAGTTCGATTTCATTGGATTGATTTTGAGATTTCCAATTGACCATACTATCCACATCTACGCCCGAAGCATACAACTCATGCAATCTATGCTTTTTAATGAGACTCAAAACATCCGAGTGTCCGCAAGCATTGACAGGTTGATTGCTCCATTTATAAAATTCAAATAATGCCGAAGTGAAATCTCCCGTATGGTCTAAGTGGTTGTGTGTCAGGTAGATGTATTGAGGGATTTTTGTACCAAAGTGCTTTATATATTGCAAAGCTACTCCTGCACCACAATCCACCAGTAAAAACGGAGTATCATCAATAGAAATGACAAAAGATGAACTTGGAATGCCACGAATCACATAGGATGAGCCTCTGCCAACTCCAAGACAGGTTAGTTTTATTTTCATTGGTATTGTGCTTGTTTATCCAGAGGTTATGAGGTCTATTTCTAATTCTAAACTTTCATTGAGTCCACCGATATATCCTCTCGCAAAAGCCTCCGAAAGTTGGACATTTCCCGAAGCATCAAAAGAGTTTTCGTCGATTCTTTTGATTATCAGCTAATTTACGATTTTTATTATTCGTAAGCAATATTTTTCCCTAAATCAAAAAAACAACAACACTACCGTACTACGACACCACAACACTAACTCTCCCACCTACGATACACCTTACTCTCCCCAAAAATAAACTCCAAAACTTTCTGCTCCCGTTCATCCAATTTTTTACCCCTACGTGCCATCACACGTTCTGCTACTTCAAAGACTTTTTTGAGTCGATAAGTCGTAAAACCACTCGCGCCGCCCCACGAAAAAGACGGGATAAAATTACGCGGATAACCTGCTCCATACACATTCGCCGATACGCCAACGACCGTACCTGTATTAAACATCGTATTGATACCACATTTGGAGTGGTCGCCCATAATTAAGCCACAAAATTGCAAACCCGTTTTTTCAAAACTCTCTGATTCATAGTTCCATAGGCGGACTTCAGCGTAATTATTTTTGAGGTTAGAAGTATTGGAATCTGCGCCGATATTGCACCATTCGCCTAAGACGGAATTGCCGAGAAAGCCCTCATGTCCTTTATTAGAATAACCTGTTAGTACGCTATTATTAACCTCGCCGCCGACCTTGCAATAAGGTCCGAGTGTGGTCGGTCCATAGATTTTTGCACCAAGTTTGAGTACCGCATTTTCACACATCGCAAAAGGTCCGCGCACGATGCTGCCTTCCATAATTTGGGCGTTTTTACCGATATAAATGGGTCCTGTTTCGGCATTGAGCGTCGCAAATTCGACCTTTGCACCTTCTTCGATAAAGATATTTTTTCGATTCAAAAAACGGTTGGTATCACTTAGGGCTTCGGAGGCGCGATTGCGGGTGATTTTATCAAAATCCGCCTGAATCGCCTCGCCATTATAGCGAAATATATCCCAACAATTTTCTATTTTAATAAAATCCGCCTTACTTTGTATTTTCCGAAAACCACTCAATTCGGCATCGCGCTGAAGGATGTCGAAACTATCCGAACTGATTTTTGCAGCAATAAATACATCGCCTTTGAGAAGAATATCGTCCTCATTCATTTCAATAATTTCCTCGCAAAGCGTAGGGGTAGGCAAGATACCGCCATTGATAATGAGATTGCGCTTACGCATCCGCATCGGAAATTTTTCCTGCAAATGTGGCACAGTGATATGTGATACCTTATTATTGAACCACAATTCCCACTTCTCGCGTATGCGGAGGATACCTACACGCAATTCGCACACAGGGCGCGTCATGGTCAAAGGATATAATTGTTTCCTTTTTTCATCGTCGAATAGAATGATATTTTCCATATTTAGTTCATGGTAAATAGTTCATAGTTCATCGTCAATTTCATGTTTGCCTATGAACCATAAACTATTTGCTATTTACGTAAAAATAGAAAAAGCATCGGGTATTAGCCGATGCTTTTTGTAAAAATATGTAATATTTTTCGTTATGCCTATTCTGCCGGAGTCGTTTCTTGTACTTCTTCTCCTTCTTCCTCCTGTGATTTGACAGGATTCTCTTTAGCAAATTTGGCAAATTTCTTATTGAATTTGTCGATACGTCCTGCGGTATCAACGAATTTCATTTTTCCTGTAAAGAATGGATGTGAAGCAGAAGAAATCTCCAATTTGACGAGTGGATATTCTTTACCTTCATATTCAGCAGTTTCCTTTGATGGCGCACAGGAGTGCGTGATAAACTCATCATTGGTAGAGATGTCTCTGAATATCGTCATTCTATAATTATCTGGATGTATGTCCTTTTTCATTATCTTAGTTTCTTTTTTAATAATTGGAGCGCAAAGATAGAAAAAGATTTGTAATAAAGCAAAAAAATGAATGCTACTCGTCGATAGTTGGATAGTTTATAGTCGATAGTTGTCATAATAACTTGAATTAAAATATGAAGTAATTTATTATTAGTTATTTTTTTATTAAAATTAAAAAATAATTAATTACATATTTTATTTCAATAATAAAATTTATTCAATTGATTATCAGTGAGTTACTGTTTTAAGCCGAGTTTCCCAATTCCCTAGTTCCCATTTTGTCCAAAGTCCAATCAATAAGATGAAAGTAATATTAAAAATCAATATCAGCATTCAAATCCATTCATTTAAATAGTAATACGAAGAAATGTATTTTGCAAAAATTATACAAGGAATAGACTATGACTTTAAATAGAGATATTTTACAAGTGTTTTTTTATAAAAAATTAAAAAATAATTTAAATTTAAATAACATTATTATTTTATAATTATAAAAAATTGATAATGAATGATTTAAATTAAATTTTGCCATGCGCTTTTACGCTCTATTGTCAATCGTTCACTATTCGCCGTCTGCGGTTCACCGTCTTACCTTCACTGTCTTTAATTATTTTTTATTTTTTGGTGAAAAAGTCGTACATTTGCACCCTTAAAATTAATTCACTCATAATTAAATAATTAAATGCGTCAATACGAGACCACTTTCATCGTCGCTCCGGTGCTGTCGGACGGTGAGATTAAACAGGCAGCCGAGAGCTATGAGAAACTTTTGAAAAAAGAAGGTTGCGAAATAGTTCACGTCGATAAGATGGGCTTAAAGCAATTAGCTTATCCTATCAAAAAACACAATTCCGGTGTTTATTTCAGCATAGAATATAAGGCTGAAAACGGAGAAGTCATTGATAAATTGGAATTAGCTTTTCGTCGTGATGAGCGTATTTTGCGCTTCCTTTCTGTGAAGCTCGACAAATACGGTATCCAATACAATGACGACAAACGTACCGGAGTTATTGGTAAACGTAAAAAGGAATTGGCAGAAGCCAGAGCCAAAGAACGTGCAGAACTTGAAGCCTCCAACAAGGCTAAAAAAGCTGAAAACAGAAAGAAGCAAGCACAGCGAAATGCGTCTAAGCAAGAAAAACCAACGGTAGAAGTACCTGCGGAAAAAGCGAAGCCGACGGTAGAAGTGCCAGCTGAGAAGGTGAAACCAACGGTGGAAGTACCCGCTGAAAAAGTGAAGCCAACGGTGGAAGTACCTGCGGAAAAAGTAAAGCCGACAGTAGAAGTACCTGCTGAGAAGGCTGCACCTGTAGAAACCGCAGATTCAAACATAGACATTGCCGAAGAGGTGAGTCTTGACATGGATATATTGGGTGATTTAACTGATATTTAATAACAAAAAAAGCTAAATAGATATGGCAGTTCAAAGAAGAACCGGAAGACCATCGAGAGACGATATTAAATTTTTGAGTAATCCGAATATCGGTAAAAATCGCAAGAAATATTGTCGTTTCCGCAAGTACGGTATCAAACATATAGATTATAAAGACCCTGATTTCTTGTTGCAATTTATCAATGAGCAAGGTAAACTTTTGCCACGCCGTATTACAGGCAACTCATTGAAATATCAACGCAAAATTGCTACGGCTGTCAAGCGTGCGCGTCACCTTGCCATGTTGCCTTATGTAGCGGATTTATTAAAATAATAATTAGTTCATGGTTCATGGTTTATGGTTCATAGTTGTTAGTTCATAGTTCATGGTTTTCAGTTCATAGTTCATAGTTTATGGTTCATAGTTTACAGCGTTATTTGCTGACTATGAACTACTGACTACAAACCATGAACTACGAACTATGAACCATACACTACGAACTATGAACCATGAACCACCAACTATGAACTGAAAAAAAACATAAACATCATGGAAGTCATATTACTGAAAGATGTAGATAAACTCGGCTACGTAAATGATGTAGTCAATGTCAAAAACGGCTTTGGTCGCAATTACTTGATTCCGCAAAAAAAAGCGGTTATTGCGAACCCTGTCAATCGTAAAAAACTGGAAGAACGGTTGGAAAAAGACCGTCTTCGCCGTCAGCAGATGTTGGGTGTATTCCAAGAAATGGAGGCGAAATTGAAAGATGCGGTCATCAAAATTGCCGCTAAAACGGGTACAACCGATAAGATTTTCGGTAGCGTTACCAATGTTCAGCTTTCAGCCGCTATCAAAGAACAACTCGACATAGACATCGAACGCAGAGACATCAAACTCAACGAAGATGTCAAAACACTTGGTGCTTATACCGCAGTTGCCAACCTCCATCCGGAAGTGCAGGCAGCTATCAATTTTGAAGTCTATGATGACGACAAAAAAGGTGCAGGACCTAAAGCGAAAGTTGAGAAAGCAGTAGAAGAAGCACCTAAAGTAGAAGAAGTCGCCGAAGCAAAAGCAGAGGAAGTTGTGGAAGAAGTCACAGAAGCTGTAGAAACAGCAGCCGACGAAGCCACCACAACAGGAGATGCTTAATCAATGCTGATGCTTAAAAAATATAAAGCCTACCCGTTTGGGTAGGCTTTTTTTGTTATTTTTTTACCAACTTCCCTCGCCCTATCACTTCATTTTTATCATTAAAAATTTCATAAAAATACAAACCTGTATGCGGTATTGAAATATTATAATTATTTGATAATGAATTTTTTATAAAAAAATCATTCATTATTTTTCCTGTTGAATTATAAATAATCATTCGCTCCGCTTGCACGTCTAATGAGGTGAGTTCAATCGTAATATCATCTTCAAATGGATTAGGATATACCTTTATACCACTGTTTGAATGAAGCGGCAAATCCGTACTAACGTCCATTGGTGTAAGTTCCGTTTCCAACCATAAACTATCAGCGGCTTGCAAGTTGATATTGTCTATTGTTTTAATAGCATATCCCGATTTAAAAAGGGTCATCGAATACATACCGGGCAAAGCACCGAGCGCATATTTACCCTCAATATCTGTATCCACCGTTGTACTCAAAGTCACTGATACACCTGCGAGCGGATCATTTGTCACCGAGTCGCGGACGATACCGTAAATGCGTCCTGCTTGCACTTCAGTATGTTGCCAGACATACAAGCCATTTGTCCTGTCGCCACCGATGATTTTGCCAGAGGGAAAAAACGGACAAGCCGACCACAAACCACTAAAACCACCACTCGCCCCAGAGTAAGTATCATAATATCCGACTTCCACCGGCACATCCGGTTTCGCAATATCCAAGACACGCAAACCCTCCGTATTGTGTGAAGCAAACAGATAATTGCCCCGCACATAAGGGTTGTGAACAAGCGCAGCAGGGTTGGCGGTATATTGCGCCTGTATAATTTCCGTAACATCATCCAAATCACTAATGTCAAAAGTACGCATCGGCAGACCGTCCACCTCATCGCATACATACAAGTAATTGTTGTCACCCGAAGTCCATGAGCTATGTGTAAAGCCATTCGGGTAATTAATTCGCGTCAATAGTTGCGGATTCGACTTGTCAGAAATATCGACCACATCCAGTGTACCTTCATAAATGGCAGCGGCATACAGCCTATCGCCCCGCACATGACAATCGTGAATATAATATGGATGATAGCCGCCGACATACACGATATTTGCCGGATTTGATACATCAAAAATCATCACACCATTTAAAATAGAATCGCCGAGTGCTTGTGTAGCTCCATTGACATAAATATACGTTGAATCAGGCGAATACACATCACTCTGCAAAATATGTCCACGAACAAACCACTCATCGTAAGTCCGTATCAAGTGCAGACTATCTGGCAAATATTCCAAACTCACCACCTGCAAGCCCTGCCCTATTCCACTGCCTTCCGTTGTCACGTAAGCATGGTCTTTGACGACGGTAATCTCCCGCCAATTGGACCCCGGACCTGCCACAAAACCCACTTCCGTCACAGGTGCATCATCAATGCTGTAAGCCGCCAAACCCGAATAAGCCCCCAACAAAGCATATTCCTTCCCGTCAGGCGCAGTGTATGACCAAGACCCCGAATATCGTTGGTCTCCGCGATTGACTACATCAAATAATTCGACATTTAAACTTTGTGAAAAAAGGCTGCCGAAAAGACTCGCTATAAATATTGTAATGAGTGTTTTTTTCATAAAAATTTAATTTGAGTAGTTAAAAGGGCTTAATAAGATATTCGCTCATCTGTACTATAAGGTGAAAATCGTTATTGTAATGTAAAATGTAAAATAATAAATGTAAAAGTGTATAACGTGAATGTTTTTTAACAATAATTTGATTTTCAAATTTTTAAATATATAACAATTTAAAAATAAATCACTTCATGTCCTATCGACACTTTTACAACTTGTCCCGATGAAACGGGATTTTACATTTTGTGTTTTACATTTTACATTTTTCACCGCTTAATACACATGAGCGAAGATATTTTTTAGTGCTTTTAAGCTATAAATTAAAAGTACTTTAAATGTATCATTAACTATTTGATTATCAATTTTTTGTACAGAAAAAATATCATTTTAAAAGTTTGTTTTTGTTAGAATGTCGTTTGTAATATTGATTTGTATGACGCATTTTTGTATTCGTACTCTGTTACATGAGTGCATCAATATACAACTAATTTGAAATAAGATTTTCTTTATTCAAAAAAATAGATGGCGTTTGACTAAAATAAGAAAGCATATAAAAGCGAGAGTTGTCAGACGAATCCTTTTGAAAAAGGTGAATATGGTTAGACCAACAGTGATTTTCTACAACAATATTCGTCTGACAAATACATCCTATTTTAATGGAATGTCATCAAAAAATAAAACAATGAAAAATATAACAACAAACTGGCTATACGGTTTTATTATCGTTTTAATTATGTCTTTATCAAGCTGCGGTACTTATGGTCCGGCTTTGACGAATACCGTCCAACATCTTGAAAGCCCCGAATATCGTGACCAAAACGCAAGTGCTAATTATATTTCCGCCCAAATCGGACTTGGCAATCGTTTTGAATATCGGGATAATAATGCCTACGCCAAGCTGAATTTTCATCGTGCCAATACCTACGAATATGGTAGCCTGACCTACGGAGCTTTCGGTTATTTGGGTAGCTACGGGGTCGGTGATTCGCTTGATGTACCTGCTTTGACGGGCAGAAAACCTTACAGCGGATTGGGCTTGGTGTTTGGTGGTAATTTTCATGTACCTTTCGAAAAAGTGGATTTTGAAGTCATCAAATTTACTGCCCGTCTGTACAATGAATTGGGTGAGTACCCTAAATTTAAGCGAGAATTGGTTAGTGAGAATAGGGAAGGACATTATGAAGATTTATATGTTCGTCACAATAGTATCGTTGATATGGCATTCGGTATGGGTGTCAAAATCAAGCACGCTAATCAGCGTGCTACCCGAATCAGCACGGGTATTGTTACACATATTTTCAGTAAATCGTGTTCGGATAATGGCAATTGTTATAATGAATGGACAGGTTTGGCAGGGATAAATCTGCAAGTAGGGCATTCAGTGACTGAACAATTTTCGCTCAATCTCACTATTGCTTCGGGGTTTAGCAGTTCGGGCGTTTTTCCCGATACATCGTATCCTATAGCTACGCTTGGGATGTCATACCGCTTTGGGAAGCGGTGAGGTTGAAAGTGTTGTAGAAATATTAAGCCACTCTTTTTTGAGTGGCTTTTTTGTAAAAATAGCTCAAACCAATTCGCCAAAATCTGCCTGAAGTACAGGGTTTTCGCGAATAATCCATTTTTTAAATGCCGTAAAAGGTGAGTAAGGGCTTAGTTGATATTTGATTTCCCGCTTTAGATTTTCCTTGTAAGTTTGTTCAAGTCTTTCCCGATAGTATTTGAATAAAAAACCTTGAAAATCGCGGATTTCCTCCAATAAGTTCTGCCTGATATTTCCTGCTTCAATGGTTTTCAAAGGTGTGTGTCCGTTATACACTTTTTCCAATAACTCTACCGTATTTCGTACCCTTTCATCATCATGCAGAACAGTCAGTCTTACCTTTTCGCCCGGAAATGGTTTGATGTCATATTGTATCCATTCATCCACCAAATCCTGCAGGTCGGTACAATTCAAAATATGGTCGTAAAGATGTAATTTGATATTATTGCAATGTCCGCAGGCATAAAACAGGTTGTACCAATCGTACATCAGATCTTTATTGCCTTGATGCGATTTGAAATGCTCAACATTAATGGTTGTGGGTGCTTTTGACTCGCATATATAGCACTTGTTTCGGAAGTCATCGCGGGTACGCAGGAGGACATCGCCACATTTGTAATCACCGTTCTTCTTTGCTTTTTCTATTGGTAAACACAAAGGGGCGGGTTCAGATTTTTTAACATAAATCATCCGGCTTTTCGATTGAGTTGTTTGAGTTTGATTTGTTGCAATTTTACGTCGAGTTCAGGCGCAAACTCCTTTGGTACACGTTCAAAATAGGATTCTAATTTGAATAATTTACTTTTTTCTTCATCTGATAATGAGGATTTTAGAGATAATTGTTCAAATTCCTGTACTTTCTCTGCCACTTTATGCGAGTATTTATCCGAGCCAAAATAACTCTCAATCAGGGTGTCGTAAGAGTAGCCTGTTGCATCCTCTATCCTCAATTGTTTTTCCAAATCATATATCACACAATTTTCATTTGAACTCATAACAAAAGGCGAGTGAGTGGTACAAATAAATTGAATACGCGGAAAAAAACCGGTCAAAAAAGGCAGTATTTTTTTCTGTAAATCAACATGCAAATGCGCCTCTATTTCATCAATCAGTACAATGCCTTGCATATCGTGTATCATAGGACTTTTCTTTTCCATGCGAAGGATAATTTCCGCTACAATATTCAATATCGCCGAATAACCGTCTGACAATTGATTGATGTCGGGTGTATTGCCGTCGCTGAGTTTGAAATGAAAATTGTATTCTTTTCTGTCAAAAATAAGTTCGAGTTGGTCATCGTCGAATAAGATGCGGAGGTTTTTTTCAAAGTTGTTGAACCAATTTTCGATGTTTGAGGCTGATGCTTCGTCACCTTCAGATTGTGCGAAAGATGCCTCGGCTTTCAGATTGACAAGGTGTTGGAGGAAATTATCACCAATGTATTCATCTATTGAATATGTTTTTTTTAATGAAATTTTTGATATTCCTTTGGGAATCAGACTTACCGATTTTCTTTTTGCTTTGAAATAAGCAATTATAAAATTACCTGATTTATATAATGCAGGCGCAACTACATGACTTGCTATTTCAAAAGAAGCAAATCCTTCTGATGCCAATGAGTTCAATTTTTCAATATTCTTATCATTTGAGTCATTTAGTCTTGATGACAAACTTGCACTAAGTGAATTTAAGAGAGAAGTCTTACCACTACCATTTTTTCCTGTTATAATTAAGTGCTTTTTGGCTGTTTTATCAATATCAATAGTTATACTCCGCAAGTGTCTGACATGCGATATACATATATTTTTAGCAAATACATTTTGTTTAATAATAAAATCTTCCATACGTAATTTAGCTTGAAAGTATATTTACTTTTCTCAAAAATACAAAAAAATAGTCATTACACATTAAATACCCTATTTTTTAATACATTCATTCAATGCTTCTACCAATTCATAGACAGTCGTACAAGGATTTTGGTCACAATAGATTTTATCTCTTTGGGTATCGTGCAGACGCATGGCATTTTGGATGCCTTCTTCCTGATTCGGTAGTAGTAAGAGATAGAGGCTTTGTGCAAATTCTTTGGTTTTACCGTATTTTTCGTAGTTTATTCCGAATTGCTTTGTGAGTATTTTGTAATATTCATGTCTGGTCAATGCACTTTCCTGATATTGGTAATGCAATACCAACCACAACTCAAAAGCATCATTGGAATAAGCTACTTTGAGGTCGTGATGATGGGCTAATGATATAGCATTATTGAAATCCTCCCGCTCTCCTTCTTCCCCTCTGATGTCAAAATCAAATACGCACCACAATTCTCTGTCCTCGTCATAATCTGTTTGTCCTTTCAAAAAATTATCGGCTTCCAGTAGTTCGATTACTTTTTCTACAAGTGCCGTTCTGCTACGCCCCAAGCCTATCGCAAATACCTCAGTTTCAGTGTTTACCGGAAAACTTTTGAAGTATTCAGGTTCTGTGTTTTCGCCTTCACAATATATGCGGAATAGATTGCGGATTTTGCGTTCGCGACGTTCACGCTTGGTGGTGAGTTGGCGTTTTGCCCAAGCCTTTTTTCGGTCTGTTTTCTTAATTGGTTTCATACGGCTTCTTCAAAAAGTGTCTCAAAATCACCAACAAAAGGAATCGCACCATACTTACCTTTGATATAATCTTTTTCGTAAGAGGCATCATTTCTCACACCTTTGAAATCGTAGAGTGAGTACAATTCAGTTTCATTTTTTTTGTTTTTTTCTGTAAAAAAAATCTGGTCGCGGCGGAGTAGATTAGCATCTAATAAATTGGTATCATGGGTGGCGAAGATGAGTTGTGCGCCTTTCTTATTTAACTTTGGTGAATGGAACATTTCGACAATTTTTTTGGCAAGAATAGGGTGTAGGCTGGCTTCAAATTCATCCAATACTAATGTAATTCCTGATATAAGCGCGTAATAAACGATGCCAATATGATTAAAAAAATTCTTTGTACCATCTGACTCATGATGGTCTATGGACATCAGCTTCGACCCGATTATTTTACCTGAATCATTCACAATATTTCTTTTGAAAAAAATCATATCCTCGCTTTCTTGCTGCGAATCTACCCGAATATCATCTACATTTAAATCTGCAAAATTCAATAATTTGATAATTTGATTTTTGAAATGAGGCTTCTCTAACCAACTGACCGTCAGGCTTCTTTTTGTTTTTTGTTTTTTAAAATCAACAAATAAATCATGATTGAAATATTTTTTTATTTGCTTGGAAATTTCACCATTAAAAGCACTTACAACATTTAAAAATAAATTGGTCGGACTGGTTTTATCTGTCAAACCTTTGCCTTCTTTAAATTGATTTTCATTAATTTTTATCTCATTTAATTCTCGTGTAAAATAATAAACTTCATTTTTATCTGCCATTCCAAATAACCATTCACTCACAATTTGTTCATTATTATATTCAAATCCATAACGATATTTTTTTTCATTAATAATAAATTGAATTTGAAAAAAAGTCGCTAAATCAATTGAATTATTATCCATTACAAAAGGTTGAAAAGACAAGTTCAGCAAACGTTCATTTTCCATTGATTTCTGTACAATTCTAAGCATTTCCATCATAGCACTGATGAAATTACTTTTACCCGTACCATTCGCCCCATAAATCGCCGCACTTTTCAGCAAAGATAATTTGTCACTCACCCGAATAATATTATCTTTATCCAATTGCGAATTTTTAGATTTGAGCGGAGCAGCGACCATACTCAAAGTTTGCATATCCTTGACAGATCTAAAATTTTGTACACTAAATTCGATTATCATTTTTATGAAATTTGTGATTTTTTCACAAATATACATATTTTTACCTTGAAAACACTTTTTTTATCCATATTAATCACCAATCACTACCATACTATGCACCTATCCCACATCCTCACCCACCTCGGCGAAGACCGCGAACAATACTTCAATGCCGTTTCACCACCTGTGATTCAGAGCAGCAATTTTGTATTTGACAATATAGCTGACCTGCGTAAGAAACTAAGCGACGAAGGCGCGCACCATATATATACACGCGGCAATAATCCGACAGTGCAGATACTCCGCAAGAAAATAGCGGCATTGGAAAGTGCGGAAGATGCGCTGATATTTGGCAGCGGTGCGGCGGCAATAGCTATGGCAGTGATTGGTAATGTGAAGGCGGGCGACCATATAGTATGTGTGCAATCGCCTTATGGTTGGACGCACAAACTGCTCACCAGTTTTCTGGTGCGTTTTGGTGTAAGCCATACCTTCGTGGATGCAACGGACACCAAGGAAATAGCCGCTGCGGTACGCCCCGAAACCAGTGTCCTTTTCCTTGAAAGCCCTAATTCAAAGACCTTTGAAATACAAGATTTGTCGGCTTGTGCGGCATTGGCGAAACAGCATGGACTGGTTTCGATTATTGATAATAGTTACGCTTCGCCTATTTTTCAACGTCCGATAGAGCATGGTATTGACATCGTGGTACACTCCGCGACTAAGTACCTCAACGGACATAGCGATGTAGTGGTCGGGGTGATATGTGGGCGCAAAAAAATGATAGATAAAATATTTGCTTCTGAAATGATGACGCTTGGAGCTACCATTTCTCCGCACGATGCAGCACTCGTCATACGTGGCTTGCGGACGCTGCCCTTACGTATGCAGCGCAGCCATGAAAGTGCCATGCAACTTGTTCAAAGTCTTAGAAAACATCCGAAAGTAGAGCAAGTCTATTATCCTTTTTCGCCTGATTTTCCGCAGTACGAACTCGCCCGGAAACAGATGACAGGTGCAGGAGGCTTGTTTTCAGTACGACTCAAAGCAGATAACATTCAACAAATTGAAACCTTTTGTGACAAACTCCAACGCTTTTTAATGGCGGTCTCTTGGGGAGGACACGAATCTCTAATATTACCTGTCTGTGGTTTGTACCATGTCGCAGGACGAGAAGACCCCGATCTGCCATGGAATTTTATCCGCTTTTATATTGGTCTGGAAGACCCTGACTGGCTTTGGGAAGATATTGAACGAGCTTTAGAAGAGTTGTAGTTCTTTGTTCGTAGTATTGTAGTTCTCTGACGTGACATAGAACATAGAACTACGAACTACAACACGTCAAACATTTGATATTAATTTTTCTAAAATTCTATGCTATGTTCTAATTTTTATGTACATTTATTCTCTCAAAATAAAAAAGGTATAAGTGCTTATTAGTGATAGGTATAGTCGTTATATATGGCTATTACAGATATGACTTGTCACTAAACAAAGGAAGACAAATGAAAGATACTATGGTAAAAACAACAATGAGTAGCCCGAAAGAGGCATTAAGTGAATATTTTGGTTTTGATAGTTTCAAAGGTACACAGGAAGAAATAGTAGAAAGTGTATTGGACGGTAAAGATACCTTCGTGATTATGCCTACGGGTGGCGGAAAGTCACTTTGTTATCAGTTGCCGGCTATGATGATGGAAGGCACTGCGCTTGTTATTTCGCCACTTATCGCGTTAATGAAAAATCAGGTAGATTCGATACGCAGTCATAGTGAATCGGATGACATAGCGCATTTTCTTAATTCATCATTGAGTAAAGTTCAAATCAGAGCGGTCAAAAAAGCCATTGAAAGTGGTGTCACAAAATTGCTATATGTGGCACCCGAAACACTCACCAAAGAAGAAAATATAGAATTTTTTAGCAATACAAATATTTCATTTGTAGCGGTGGACGAAGCGCATTGTATTTCGGAATGGGGACATGATTTTCGCCCTGAATATCGCCGTATCCGTCAAATGATAGATGAGATAAATGCAGAAATTCCTATCATTGCATTGACCGCAACAGCTACTCCAAAGGTACGTACTGATATTGTGAAAAACCTTCGTATGAGGGATGAAAATATCTTTATTTCTTCCTTTAATCGTGATAATCTTTATTATGAAGTGCGCCCGAAAGGGAGAAAGGAAGATGCTGCGAAAAACATCGTTCAATTTATCCAAAAACATCTTGGCAAATCGGGTATTATATACGTACAAAGTCGTAAGGCAACAGAAGACCTTGCCCGCCTTTTGAATGTCAATGGTATCAAAGCTGCACCGTATCATGCCGGATTGGACGCTAAGACGCGAAGCAAGACTCAGGACAATTTTTTGATGGAAGATATTGATGTGATTGCTGCTACTATTGCCTTTGGAATGGGTATAGATAAGCCTGACGTTCGCTTTGTTATACATTATGATATTCCAAAAAGTATTGAAAATTATTATCAGGAAACAGGACGTGCCGGAAGGGATGGACTGGAGGGAATATGTGTTGCATATTATTCGTATAAAGATATGCAGCGGCTCGAAAAATTCTTGCGGGATAAGCCCGCTGCCGAGCGCGAAATGGGCGCACAATTGATGGATGAGATGACTGCCTATTCGGAGACTGGAACTTGTCGCCGACAGTTCCTGTTGCATTATTTCGGAGAGCATTATGAGCGGTCAAATTGTCATGAAATGTGTGATAATTGTCGTCATCCCAAAGAGCAGAGAGATGTACAAAAAGAGATTAAAAATGCCATAGAAGCCATACTTCAATTAAATGAAAATAATCGAATCAAACCCATTATTGATTTTTTGACAGGTAAAAAAACAAAAGAAATTGCAGACTATGGACTGGACAAATTGTCCTTATATGGTATAGGAGCCGATGAAGTGGATAATTTCTGGAACTCTGTCTTGCGACAAGCCTTATTGTCAAATTTATTGCTCAAAGAAATTGAAAATTATGGCATTTTGAAAGTCACAGAAGCGGGGCATGCCTTCATCAAATCGCCAAGTGTTTTTAAGATTCCGATGAATCATAATCACGAAGCACTTGCCGCTGCGGATATTGCTAATGCAGAAGCCACTGCGCGTTCTGCTTCGCTTGACCCTACACTATTGCAGATATTGAAAGACTTGCGGAAACAAGTGGCTAAGGAAAAAGATGTGCCGCCGTTTATTGTATTTCAAGACCCTTCGCTGGAGGATATGGCTACTCAATATCCGACAAGTATGGACGAAATGGCGAATATTACCGGAGTGACCAAAGGTAAAGCTACCCGATACGGACGCAAATTTGTAGATGCCATTTCCAAATATGTAGAGGAAAACGATATTGACCGTCCGCATGATTTTGTGGTAAAATCTATACCTAATAAATCCAGTCAAAAAGTAGCCATCATCCAAAGTATTGACCGCAAAATACCACTCGAAGACATCGCCCGTACCGCTCGTATGAATATGGAAGAACTCATGCACGAACTCGAAATGATTGTCAATTCAGGTACTAAACTTGACTTGAATTATTATATCGAAGATAATGTGGACGAATATTCAAGGGAAGATATACACGATTATTTTATGGAAGCAGACTCCGATTCACTCGAAGATGCTTATGCAGAGTTGAAAGAAGACGACATCACGATGGAAGAAATCCAATTGATGCGAATTAAGTTTATTTCTGATTTGGCGAATTAGGGAACTCGCAATAAATAACCTACCCAAGATGCGAAGTTATTTTTTGCTCAATCAAGGCGCAGAAATGTGAGTTTATCGAGATAAATGACCATTTCCGTAACGCAGAGTGAGCGAAAAAGAACGAGTAGGTTGGGT
>CALIZI010000228.1 GCA_938028705.1 uncultured Saprospiraceae bacterium
GGTGCTATAGTATTCTGTGTACTGTCCACCGCTTTGTTCGGCTCTCACATTCAAGGGGCGATTGGCATCTGCTCTCGCTCTGAATTTGATGGTATAATTTTCGCCTTGCTCCATAGGAATATTGGATTGAATAAAGCCAACTTCCCAGATATTGGTACTCGAAATTATATTGGTAATCGCAGCAGTTCCATTAACGGCTGCAACATCTGCTCCCCAATGTATCCAAGGGTTTATATTATTGTCAAAACCGGTATTCGTTAATAATTCACAGCCACCTGATGGTGGTGTTATTGGTGTTCCGCTACAATTACAAAAACCATCTTCTACATCATTTGTCGTATTTGGATTGCCATCGTTGCAGGATGTTCCGGCGGTCGGGCAGTTATTATTATCAATATTAATTTTGTAAGCTGCAATAGCCGGAATCCTGTCGTATGCTCCTACAGACCCTCCGTAATCAATTGCCAGATACAAAAGACCATTATCGGTATTATAAGCACCACCGACTATTCCGTGAAAACGATACCCTACTGTCTGAGGATTACTTTCTTGAAAGGGCGCATCAAAAATACCATAGTCATAAGGGCGTACATCATAAGGGTTTTTTACGCCATTTTTTACATCAAGTAAGTCATCGACATCCCATAGCCAATAATAATTGACATAATCCTGAAGGTCATAAGGGGTGATACCATCATAAAAGATACCATCTATAGTGGCTTTATAGCCGATTCCTTCGTTATGTCCGCCAGATGAGCCGATACCTATATAAGTACTGGTTCCGGGAATGATAAAGCCATAATTTACTTTAGAGAGTGCTGTCCACAAATTGTTAGAACCGGGTACAACGCCTTTCTGGGCGGCAGTAAATTCGTAAGTTGAGACATCAAAACCGGTACCAATTGCTTCCTCCAAATTAAAGTAGGCATCTGTGTAGTCACTAAAATCTGCATAAAGTGGATTCTCACGAGTAAAATCAAGTAATGTTGTGGTAGGTACTATACCGGATGGCGGACCATTTAAATTTGAAGGGTTAAAAACAAAGGCGGTCATCCCCATAGGATAGCGTATCACGCCGGAGTATTTGTCGGAATTTCCTGTAATATAGGCTCCTCCAAGTGCTGATTGCCATTCACCGGGAATAGGTGAAATCCATCCTGATGCGTGTGCCGCACCTTCGAGCGAATAATAGCCATTTATGGTGCTATTGGCAATATTGGAGGGGTTGTTAATGGTGAGTGTTGTACTTGCATTGCCGTTTGTTGGGTCATACCATTCTTCGCCATTGACAATAAGTTTGCCATTGACGACCTCCATACCATTAATCACATTAATGTTTTCAGGATTACCATTCGATGCAAGGTTTAATACAGATGTAGGATGCTGTAATACTGTAGAGGTATTTAGTGCCGCAAGGTCTGTACTATTTACTAAGGGCGGGATTGAAAATTCGCCAATAGTACCGGCAGCGAGGATACCCGCTACAAAGAGAGAATTATTGGTACTATTGTAGGTAATAATTCCACATCCCCTGCCATAGCTTGCATTAAACCCTTCTGCCGTAATAGCAAATGCACCTTCATACTCTAAGTCATTTATCTGTATCAAGGGCAGGTCGGGTTGGGCAAAGCCGCTTATACTCAGTGATAAGCACAGCACCAATAGTAGATTCGGGAGAAGTGATTTAATAATCATTTTCATAATATTATTTTTATTGTTTATGACAATGTGTTCGCCAAATTGGGTATTCAGTGTTTTTTGATTGTGGCTATCCGTCTAACTTTGCCGAACTCAAGTTGCCGGGCGCACTCGTCTGACGAAGGTTTTTGTGAAATGTCGTGATTTGTCTCATAAAATATTCGCACTGAATAAAAGGATTCGTCTGACGAGTATTCGCTTTAGGCAAACTTAAACGGGTAGCCTTGATTGTTAATAAAATTAAATTATAATTTGTATTTAATTAAAAATTAATTATTTACAAAAATAAAAATAAATAAACTATTCGCGTTCAATTTGTAATTTTTAATGTGGCGAACATATTGTTATGAGTAGGTTTATATAAAACAAATTTAAAATTATAACATTTATCAATATTTATATTATACTGAACAACGATTTTTTGTAATTTGTATTTATTTTATTATCAGATAAATATACAATTCAAATTTGAATGTAAAAGTAGAACGCGGACTATCTCCCCCTTTGGAAGGGGGAGATATATCGTGCTTTCTTTTTAAATTTTACGTATAAAAAATTAATAATCAGTTAAATACAGTTTAAATAAAATTATTGTTCAGTAGAATACAATATTTGTAATTAAAAAATAAATCTATGGGGGCTTGCCCCCATAGATTTGAGTGATAAGATTAAATTTTGTTATGCAAACTAATTGATTATCAATTATATGTATTTTTAATAATATTTTATTTAAATAATTTAAAAAATACTGATAATCAAATTTTTAATAAAAACTAATTCTTAGTTGGCATTTATTATTCCTTACCTTGCAATGACAAACTTCTTAACGGTCTGCCATTCATTCGATTGTAATGCACAGAAATACATACCTGCCGGCAGGTCGGACACATCCACATTTAAGGTCTGTGTGCCTTCGTATAGTTGGATATTGGTCATGTTTTTGACCAATTGACCTATGTTGTCATACATTTGCATTTGTGCTTGTGTATTTTCGGATATTTCGCAATCAATTTGTATGCTTTGATTGGCAGGATTTGGGTATAAACTAATAGATAGTAAACCCGATACTTCTTCTTTGAAAGCACTAGTGACTTCGTCAGCACCAATGTCCATACCTGCACCTGATATTCTATTATCACAATCAATATCTACATTTACTTCGCTCAATGCTAGACCCGCATCCACAATACCCGAAGGTCTGCCGACGAGGTGGTAATCGTAATTGTTGGCATCCACGAAAATATTTCGATTGGATAACCTGTAATTACTACGAATATCTCCGCCTGCACCGTCGTTTTCTCCTCTGTCATTGATAGCACCGGTGACGAGATTGTTGAGGATTTGAACATTGGTAGTGAGCGCAAATCTGTATTCGATAGAACGAGAATATTCGTCGCTAATAACGGTATTATTATAGACCTTTGTATTGGGCGAATTTTCAAGACCAATACCTACGCCTCTGTTGGTATGAACAAAATTATTCATAATCAATCCACCCTGATGTCTGTCACCGGGATTGGTAAGTCCAAATCCGATGCCTCTGTCACAATTGTCAATTCGATTGCCAATAGCTGTCGTGCCTTCGCTGCTTCTCCAAAAATGTATGGCATGTTCGGCGATAATACCGTCCGGTGAGCGGATTCCTGTGAAGGTATTGTTTTGTACCAACCAGTTTTTTGACCTGTGAGCATCTATGCCACCTGTATAATTTTGATATGCAATACCTGCCGTAAATTCAAATGCACAACACAAGACCCTGCCATTATCTGAAAAAGGGTCGGGTCCGTCTTCTACGCGGGAGACTTTGAGCAATTGTGTGAGTACATCTACAAAGCGGACATTGATAGCGGTAAAGTTATCTGCATCTCGTTCGGCTTGTATTTGAATAGCATGACCGGAGGTTTCTCCAATGGTCAGGTCTGCCACCGTAAAGTCGTCTGCCTGTACCAAGATAACATTATTCACATTACCAAAGGGTCCTTCGCCTTTGATAAAGACATCGTCGCGGTTGCCGGTAGCACCTATGATAGTTAGGTTAGACATATTCGGTCTAATGACAAGGGTGGAGACTTGATATATGCCCGGATTGACCCGAATGGTCATATTACCACCTTGATTGTTGGCTTGAGCGACGGCGTTTTGGAGTTGGTTGGCGTTGCTGACGGTTACGGTATTGCCGGGTCGGGGCGGGGCGGGGCAATCGCATGTACCGGAGGTCGGCGGGCTGTCGCAATCATCTTTGGTCAAACTTGCATTATCTATAAAGGTATTCGTAGAATTACCGCCTAACTGAAAAATAAAATTGGTATTATTATCAGTTGGTTCACTCATAGTAAAGCTGAGGTTATAATTCTGCATGCTTGTAGTGAGATTGACCGTTGTTGCGTAATATTGGGTGTATGGTGCGCCTTTATGTTGAACTAAGACTTGCACCGGACGGTTATTAGCTGCGCGTGCACGAAATTTGATATTGTAATTTTCGCCTTGCTCAATGGTAAGA
>CALIZI010000229.1 GCA_938028705.1 uncultured Saprospiraceae bacterium
AAGAATTGCAGGAACTAATTCTGCAATTTTCCAAACATGCTGTCTATGAAAAAAGACAAAAAAGGCAAAACATGAAAGAAAAACTCCGTAATTTCAATGAACTTAGGGCATCATAAGCCTTAGCTTGACGCTAATCCGATAGCTATCGGGATAGTTATCGGGATTTTTATCAAATAATTATAAAATTAAATTAATCAAATGTTTTTTAATTTTAATAAAAGTAAAATACCTGATAATCAATTACTTACGATATAAAACCGAAGATCCCAGTTACCGAATTTCCAAAATTTCCAAAGTCCAGATGTAATGTTGTAACTTGTAATTCGTTGATTTGTGATTCGTTTTTTTAATGAAAAAATTACCTTATTTTAGTCCAAACTTGAATATTACGCATATTAATTTATTTAAAATGAATATTAGAAAATATTTTTATAAAATAAAAAATAATATTTTAAATTTTAATTTATTCCTTATTCTACTCATTTTCTTTATGATATCTTGCGAAAATACCAACAAGTCAACAAGTCTCGAAATCTATCATCTTCCACCCGATGCTATTGTCGAGCGAGATGTAAATATGTCAGGAGCTTATGCCCAACAAAGAGACGATTTTTTTGCCGTCAAAAACTTCGACTCTGCCAACGACACCCACAAAAACCAAATCGACAACTTCGTTGTACAGCGGCTCAAAGCAGACCCCTACCTCACCGACAACAAAAACGTCCAGTGGACGATGACCTTCTTCAAATACGGTGATGGCATCGACGAAAACACCAAACACCAATACGATTCCGACTACGCCATACACACCCTCTTTGCACAACACAAAGAAATCGCATACTATACTTTCGACAACCTAAAAGGCTACCGCGAAACCCTGTTTTGGGAAAACTTCGAGGACGACATATATGATGATAAAAAAAGAAAAATCATACAAGATTATTTCGATAAACACTAATCCTACAAATGAATACTCCTACTTGCCTTGCATTTTGAAAATGCAAGGCAAGTCACCCAACTTTCAGCATTACATCCCGATAAGCGATAGTTCTTTAATTATCAAATCGAAAAACGAGGTCTTTTTTATGGTAAAAACGCCTTAGCTTGGCATCCTATCACATTGCTTCCAATCTGTGTTGTCTTTGTACGATACGAGGTCAGTGCCTTACAGTTTTCAAGTAACTAATTTGTGCCTTACCCCTCGCTAAATATGCGGATACGCAGAATATTACGCTTGACATACCCCCATTAACCATTAACCGTTAATCATTAACCATTAATCATTGTTAATCATTGGCATAATCCATAAAAAATAAATACCTTCACGACTGTTAACATTCATTCATAAACAAGAATACATAAACAGAAGACAAATTGTCATTGTGGAATACCATACGTGCAGACGAAGCCAAAGGCATTGAGGAGATATACCGCATAGCCTACTACGCCATTGTCAATCAGCTCAAAGAGCAAGGCAAGACCGAAACACAGGCACGTGCGTATTTTCAGCAGGCGGTAGTCTTTCTGGCAGAACAAGTCAAAGTAAATGACTTTGACCCTGAGATGGATGTTACACTTTATTTATCAACGGTCATTCAAGGATTCATAAAGCGTAATAAAAAGTGATAGAGCAGTATCTTATCGGCGAATTGCGAGGCACCAAACTCAAAGAGTTTGAACAACAATTGTACGCCTACACCCTACCCGATGATCTAGTCATTATCACCTCCTTCAACTTTGAAAGCCAAAGTGCCATTGACATCCTCAAAACCATTTCAAAAACACAAGACCGACTCAAAAAACAGGATTTCTTTTTCATCGGTCAGCTCAAAAGACGCGAACGTAAAGCACAAACCAGACTATACGACAAGCTATACCCCAAAATCAGAAATCATATCCTCAAAAACAGTGGCAACGAAGACGATGTACATGACTTCACCCAAGAAGTGATTATTAAACTATACGACAAACTTAAAGGCGACACCAATAAAATCACCACACTAGAGGGCTTTGCCTATGGTATCTTGCGAAATATTTGGCTCAAAGAACTCGAAAGAAGAAAACGAATCGGTGAAAAAAACGTAGAATACGGTAGCCAGCAAGACACCTCAACCGACCCCGACGAGGGCTACGAAGATGACGACGCAGAACAACGCACCCGCATACTACGCGAGTGCATGGACATGCTCAAACCCGACCAAAAAGACTTTTTGGAATACTACGACCTCCAAAGTCACAACATCAAAGAAACCGCCCTACACTTTCAGCTTGACGAAGTCAGCGTAAGAGTAAGGGCAAACAGATGCAGAAAATACCTCAGAAAAAAACTCATAGAACACCCCGAATACGACCAATACTTTTAAAAGTTCATAGTTCATAGTCAATGGTTCACAGTCAATAATTAAAACACAACACAATATTAATAAATTCATTCATTCAAAATTCACTCATTCACTCATTGATTACCATTATCGCATTCTAACATTAAAGCATTACAACATTGATAACGATTCATTCATTCAAAATTCAAAAATTCATTCATTCAAAAAATATTATCACATTCTAACATTAAAGCATTACAACATTAAAAAATGTCTGACCAACAAGTAAATATAGACGACTACATCAAAGGCAGAATGGACGCTCCTGCTGCTGCGGCATTTGAATCACAAATGGCGGGCAACCCTGCGCTTGCCGGTGAAGTTCAAGGTCAGTCCCAAGTGATGAATGCACTTGAAGAAGCCGGTAATCAGGAAGTTAAAAGTCAGATAGCAGCCGTCAGTCAGGCTGCACAAACCCAAGCCAAACCTCAAAAAGAAGATACACCCGCCCCGAAAAAAGACAAACCAAAGAAAGCAACCAAAACAAAATCCGGTTCAGCCGCCGTCATCAAAATCATTTTCAGAGTCGATGGTAAAGAAGCTGAAGTTATCCGCCTATCCTACAATTTCATGCAATACACCGACCAAATCGGACAACTTGCCAGCGAAGTCACAGGCGGTCTCATTCACGTCTCCCTCGGCTCCCTCGGCGACCCTTCACGTTTTGCATGGGCAGTCACCTCCGACATGAAAAAATCCGGCGAAATCGAGTTCATCGGTTCCCACGGCAAAACCCTCAAAACCCTCAAATTCGAGGATGCCTACTGCGTCGCTTACACCGAAGAATACGAAGCCTTCACCGGAGGCAACTCCGGCATAGTCACCATCAAAGACGGCGCAACAGAACACCTCACCCTCTCTGCAAGAAAAATCTCCATCAACGGAGAATCACACGAAAATACTTGGACCTAAGCAGTGTTGTGGTGTTGAAGTGTTGAGGTGTTGAAGTTTGTCGAACTAATGCGGTATTTTTTTTATTTTAAAAACGCTTTTGTTTCGCATCCTAGCACAACGCTTCCAGTTTCTACCTTGCGTCTGTGCGATACGACATTCACGCCTTATCGTTTTCACGTCCTTCTTTCAGTTCATTACTCCCACGCTAAATAGGTGGATACACAGAATCTCTCTCCCGACATACCAACACGTCAGCACTACAACACATCAACACATCAACACCACAACACCACAACACTTCAACACACTTTCTCCAAAATTCACTGTTAACATCATGCCTACAATAGGTATGTATAGGTGTAAGTAAAACAGAAAGCTGTTACCGTTCCTGACTTATTGAAAAAGACATTTTAGTATAAAAAACAGCATGATACTAATGAGTTGATAAATAAAATAATCAACATTACGAATCTATATTTTTTTTGTATAAAAGTGTTTACATTTTAAAAAAGAAAGGAATATATAAGTGAAAATACAACAGAAAGCTGTTAGCATTCTTGACTTTATTGAAAAGACATTTTAGTATAAAAAACAGCCGGATACTAATGAGTTGATAAATGAAATACTCAACATTACGAATCCATAATTTTTTTATAAAAAAGTGTTTACATCATCCAAATAAAAAGAATGTATAAGTGAAAATAAGACAGAAAGCTGTTATCATTCTCCAATCATTAAAAAAAATACTTATTGCAAAATAATTCGAGTATAATTAGTTGATAATGAAATAGAAAATCAAAATTATAACTCAACAAAATTTTCCAAAAGTGTTTACATTTTTAACCCAAAGAGAATGTATAAGTGGAATGTCAATTATAACAAATCATATTTTTAAACTAATAAATTAAGTACTCATGGCTTCAATTATTAAGGCAACATTCAAAGTGGACGGACAAGAATCCGAAGTAGTAGGATTATCTTACTCATTTGACCAAAACGTAGATAACATCGGACAACCTGCCGGTGAAGTTCGCGGTGGAATCATCAAAGTAATTGTAGGTTCACTCGGTAGCGAAAAACGCTTCGGTTGGGCAGTCACTTCCGACATGAAGAAGGACGGCGAAATCGAATTTACCGATGCCAATGGCAAAACCCTCAAAACCCTCAAATTCAAAGAAGCGTACTGTGTAGGTTACACTGAAGACTACGAAGCCTTTACAGGCGGAAGAGATGCAGGTAACGTCAACATCAAGGACGGTGCGAAAGAACACCTTACTCTATCTTGCAAAGAGATTTCGGTAGCAGGTGAGAAGCACGAAAACACTTGGTTAGACGCTTAATCAACAAGCAGTTCAATTCAATTCAAAACTTCACCGACACTCTCTTATAGATTGGGAGTACGGAAAGAAGAAAAATCAATTACATATCAGGCAGCTTTTGTTGCCTGATATGTAAACAACCCCGAAAATAAAGATTTTCAAACACCCGAAATAACTCATAAGAGAGAGGGGGATGAAACCTGATTTCAAACCTCTATTCTGATTTTTCACAATATTTTTCAGACCATTAAAATAAATTATCATGGCTTCAATTATTAAAGCGACATTCAAAGTGGACGGACAAGAATCCGAAGTAGTAGGATTATCTTATTCATTTGACCAAAACGTAGATAACATCGGACAACCTGCAGGTGAAGTTCGCGGTGGCATCATCAACGTATGTGTTGGTTCACTCGGTAGCGAAAAACGCTTCGGTTGGGCGGTTACTTCTGACATGAAGAAAGACGGCGAAATCGAATTTACCGATGCCAACGGCAAAACCCTCAAAACCCTCAAATTCAAAGAAGCCTACTGTGTAGGTTATACTGAAGACTACGAAGCCTTCTCGGGTGGAAAAGACGCAGGTAACGTCAATATCAAAGACGGTGCAAAAGAACACCTTACCTTATCTTGCAAAGAGATTTCGGTAGCCGGCGAAAAGCACGAAAACACTTGGTTGGATGCTTAATAAGTATCTCATACAAGTCTAAAATAAAAGCCACAGCCGGAATTTCGGTTGTGGCTTTTAAATTATCTGAATATCAAATCCATTTTCTTACCAAAGGAATAATTCAAAAACAAACTCGCTCTGACACTGCACTCTGATACACCACAACTATACAAAATGATACAATAAATTACCCTAAATTTTGCTACTGGATATTTTAAGGTAAAAAAGTATTGTAAATTAAAATACATAGATACTTAAAATATACTTTTAAAATAAATTAACCCATATCATTCTACTATACAGTATCTGAACTTCCTGTCAAGAACTTTTTTTGATTTTGATTGCGATTCTAATTTTGATTTATTCCATTATTCAAAATTATGGCAACAGCAATAACAAACATTTCTGTAGGGTCCAAAACAATAGACCCCTACCACGTTTCTGTTCAACAAAGAACCGACTCCCACCATCAATTTGAAATTGCCGTTTCTTCCGAAAAAATAGAGGGAGAAAACAGCTTTTCTATTGACAAATCTATCTCCTACATCGGTGAACCTATTGAGATTACTATACAGTCCGGTGAGAATACCTTCAACTTTAAAGGGATTATCACAACGGTTAATCTAGATAGAACTCATGCCGGCGATAGTCTAGTTATTCTTTCCGGTTATAGCCCAACCTATATGCTGGAAGACGGTGTAGGTATTAAGTCCTATTCAGGAAAAACTATCGCAGCGATTGTTCAGGAAATATTAGACCAATATCCGGTCAATCTACTCAATCCTATCATAGACCCAAAATATAAAAAAGTCATTCCTTATATTGTTCGATACAAAGAGACGAATTACCAATTTCTGCGCCGCCTTGCCACTACTTATGGTGAATGGTTTTATTATGATGGTCGGTCGGTTATTTTTGGAAAACTACCCAATCCCGATAATATAGAACTCACATTAGGCAAAGATTTAAACTCCTTTGATTATGGTGCCAGTATGCGTCCATATAAGTCAACAGAAATATTTTATGACTATAAAACAAACAGAACACTCGAAAAATCAACAGCAAATTTCAAACCGATTGGCTTAGATAAATATGGGAAAAAAGCTCTAAGTGCTGCGGATAATATTTTCCCGAATCAACCTGTTAACACTGTTCGGAATGATACTCAAGACGACGCTCACCTCAAACATTTGGTAGAGGTACAGAAGGCAGCTGTCATAAGTAATATCACATTTTTCAATGGGCAAAGTCAAAACCCGGGTATTACGGTTGGCAGTAGAATTGGAGCAACTGCCACCAAAAAAGTAGGAAACAAAAATATCTCTGACCTTATCGGAAGATTTCGGATACTTAGCGTTAATCATCAGGTTAGCTCCGATAAAAATTACACCAACAGTTTTAAATCTATGCCGGTAGCATTATCTGCCCCACCGAGTGCAGGTGGCGGTGGAACTCACAATAAGATGAAAAACTATCCAAGCAATCTTACAAAAAGCACAGGGGCATTCAGTCCATATGGTGACGAAACTGACGCTCCGTCTCCGTCAGATGATACTACACCAGATCCCCGTCCAGAACCAGCTCCAACAATAGCAGTTGTCATGGACAATAATGATCCGGAATGTCTGGGTAGAGTTCGTGTGCAATTCAAATGGCATAAGGAAGGTGAGATGTCTCTTTGGATACGTCAGGTAACACTTTATGCGGGTCTTGAACGAGGGGTTTATTTCGTTCCCGAGATTGGTGATGAAGTATATGTGGATTTTGAGGATAACGATACTAAAAGACCTTATATGCTAGGTGCAGTTTATAGCCAGGAGACAGCACCGGAGTTTTTCGATGCCGATAATAATATCAAATCCATCAAAACCCGTGGCGGTCACTTGATTAAGTTTTCGGATGAGGAAGAAGCGGAGAGCATTACCATCACAGATAAAAACGGCAATCATATCATCATAAATACGGCAGAGAATTGTATAAATGTCAACGCAGGAGCAGATATAACCGTTAATGCCGGAGGCAATATGACCTTCGAAGCTGGTGGGAATATGAAGTTCGAGGCTGGAGGGAATGTCAATTGGGGTGTTTGTGGTAGCATTAAAAGAAACGTTGGGGTTAGTGTTGCTACAAAAGCAGGAGCTAGTTTTGAAGTTATTGCTGCAAGTAAGGCACATATTATTGGGCAAGGCAACGTGTTACTCAACTCAGGCGCATCAGTATTGTTCCTTTTACCTCCGGGCATCGCGAATATGGCGGCGATTATCTCGGCAGGTGTTACGAGCGGTATATACACCCCTGTCATTGGTGGTTTAGCCACACAGATTTTAGGAGGAAAAATAGTGAAAGTAAATGGGGCCGAAGTAGCCGTTAATTCTTAGAGATTTTTTTCAAGTCAATAAACTCTGGGGAGCAGGATTTTGGAATAATGTAATTACCTGATTACCAAAATCTTGTTTCCCAAAATCAATCTACAAAATAATCATCATGCAAACCAATACCACAGATATAAAATTACCAACAAAAAAACAAAACCAAACAAAGATATCGTCATTCACCATTGATAATTTTAACTACTCTCAATATGAGCTACCAAAGCCGGAAGATAGAGACTTCTTCGAGCAGCTTTGCATTCCGAAGATTATAAAAGGAGAACCTATAGGTGATTTATGGAAATCGCTTTTTTTTATAGAAAAAACACAAAAGCAAAATACCGATTTTGTATTTATAGAAAATACCGGAATAGCAATGAGTCAAAAAGCAGTAGATGCGCTATATCCTTTAATAAAAGATGAAACAGAGATACTTCCATTAAAAACACTACCCGACAATCCATACTTTCTTGTTAATGCGCTGAATCCGCCGGATGCGCTGGACGAAAAAAAAGCAATTTTTCAATATTCGGCAGTCAGTAAAACTAAAATTGGTATTGAAAAATTTGTTTTCGATACCGAAAAAGTGAAAAACAGACATTTTTTCAAAATAAAAGGGTTTTGGTATTACAGGTGCATTTCAGATGAATTTCGGGCTGTGTGTAAAAAACATCATCTAAAGGGCTTGGATTATAGAAATCTATTTGGAGAGCAAAATAAAATACAAACATTATGAACCATGAAATTCTTATACCTACTCAGGTATCCATTAGAGAAATAACTCCCTTGCTTGCAGACAAACAAAGGGTTTACGCCAACACAATCACAGGACAACTAAGCCCTGAGATTACCTTGAATATATTGAATTATAAACATAAGGAAATAGCTTCTTACAAAGGACAAAAAGCTGAATGTCTCCTTGAAATAATTGATGCAGAATTTCGTCCATTAGCTCCCGACAGCGAAGAACCTGTAACTCCTGATTTAATGGAACTTAAATATCTTGGTTATCATTCAGGTGCTGATTTCTTTCCGACACCCCACGAAGCTGTACAAAAAGACGGCAAAATTGATAAACAACTTCACCAAGTATTATTGGAGGAAAACATGGCAAATTACGGAGAACATGGATTTGGTTTAAATGCTTCTGATAATCAACCTGTCATGCAAACGACTGATGGTTGTGTATTATTAGTTAATAAGTATCTGTACAAGGATTTATTAATGAAAACGAGAAAAGGAACTTGGCTGACAGCTAAAATTAATAAGGTCAAGCTATTATCCATTGCCGAAATCTCCAAACACACACCCCAACCATTAGCAATAAATAGGCTGGAAGAACAAGAAAAATTAGCAAAAGTCTCAAAGCCAAGAAGACGAAAAGTATTTGGTCTGTTTTGACCCTATCTATATCTATCATCATATAAAAATATTTTATTCCTAAATTTAAAAAATATGACAACTACAATATTTATTAGTACTCATGATGTATCATTTCATGACGCTCATGGGTCAATAGCTACCGCAAAAGATGTTAAAGCAGGAGAAAATATAATTCCTTTTCCTCGTTGTCTTAGATGTGGAACTTGTGTACCAACACTAGCGAAATGGGAAGGAACGGCTTTAAATGAATTCGACAAAGATCAATATCTTTTGACTAAGGATTCCTTTTTCTTGTGTACTAAAGGTGGCGGAACAGCTACTTTTTTTGATACAGGACAGGAAAAAATAATTATAAAAGGAAAGCCTGCAGTAGTCACCGGAGCGAAAATTATATGCACTATGGCACGTTAAATCATAACGTATATAACTCAAATTTCGGATAGATCCGTACTTGTGAAAGTTTCAAATAATTATTTATTTAAAATTATTTCCACCCTAAACACCTCATTATCAACAGCTTAATTTACGCTCAACTTAAATTTAAGCCTAAAGGTGTTTACATTTCCACAATAAAAAGAATGTATAGGAAATTCCAGGCATCAAGTATTTAAATCCCAAATATTGATATTACCCACACCTGATTTCATCTTATTGAAATTTGTTTTTTAAATTTTGGTGCTTGTATTAAAAAAATACAATTATGGCAACAGCAAAAGCAAATATCATTGTAGGTGGCAAAAAAATAGACCCCTACCACGTATCTGTCCAACAGAGATGCGACTGGCATCATCAATTTGAGATTGCCGTTTCTAGCGAAAAAATCGAAGGACCCAACAGTCTCAACATTGACAAATCTGTAGAGTACGTTGGAGAATCTGCGGAAATTTCCATACAATGTGCAGATGGTAATTTTCAGTTCAAAGGACTGATTACGGGCGTTCACATTGACCGCAGCTATACGGCAGACAACCTGATTATCCTTTCAGGATACAGCCCCACCTACCTGCTTGAGGATGGCGAAGGCACTAAATCCTACGAGGAAAAAGACCTTGCTGCCATTGCCAATGAGATATTGAGTACGTATCCGGCTAACTTACTCAACGCCAATATTTCGCCCCAATACACCACGCCCATACCTTACGTCGTGCGTTACAAAGAAACCAACTATCAGTTTCTTTCCCGCCTTGCTGCCGCCTATGGCGAGTGGTTATTTTACGATGGTCAATCTATGATTTTCGGCAAACTCCCCAATCCCGAAAGCATCACCGTTACATTGGGTAAAGATTTGGCATCCTTTGATTATGGTGTCAACATGCGCCCGTCCAAATTCAAATACCAATTTTACAACTATCAGGAAAACCGGACTTTGGAAAACACCTCCACAAGTTTCAAACCCGGCTGGCTGGACAACTACGGCAAAAAAGCCCTCGACGCTGCCGACAGTCTTTTCCCCTCCGAACCCCTCAATCCTACTTGGCAAAACACGCCCAAAGATGCGGTTATCAAACACTTGGTGGAAGCCCGAAAGTCCTCTGTTCTCAGCGATAGCACCTTTTTCAAGGGGCAAAGCACCCACGCAGGAGTCAGCGTAGGCGGCAAAATACTCGCCAAAGGCATCAACAAAACAGGCGGAAAAAACGTAACGGGTGTCATTGGCAATTTCCGCGTTACTTCCGTCACGCACCACCTTGATGCCAACAAAAATTACAGCAATAACTTTGAGGCAATACCTGTAACCGTCACCGCACCTCCGGTCAACAAAAACGCCTTCAAACCCGAAGCCGAATCACAAGTTGCGGTAGTCAAAGACAATAATGACCCCGACCAACTCGGCAGAATACGGGTACAATTCAAATGGCAAACAGGCAACGAAATGACCCCGTGGATACGCCAAGCCACCAACCATGCAAGCAGCGACAGAGGCATATACTTTGTTCCCGAAATCGGTGACGAGGTATATATGGATTTTGAGCAGGGCAATCCCGACCGCCCATACATGACAGGTGCAAAGCATCATGCCAAAACCAAACCCGAATTTTTTGATGCCGACAATAACCTCAAATCCATCAAAACCCGTAGCGGACACAACATCCTGTTCAACGATGAAACGGGCGGCGAAACCATTACCATTACAGACAGAAACGGCAATCAAATTCTCATTGATACCGTAGGCAACAATATGACCGTCACTGCACTCGAAACCATGAATTTCAATGCAAAAAATATGAATTTCGAGGTCGGTGAAAATGTCAATTGGAACGTAGGACTGGACGAAAACAAAACTATCGGGCAAAACAAATCCACCAATATAGGCAACAGCATGGAAGCCATTGCCGGCAACGTAGTAGATATGGTCGGACAAAACCAAGCCAATTTCACAGCCGGTATGGGCAACAGCCTAAACCTTGCTGCAAGCGGCACAGCGGACCTCTCCGCGACCAATCACGTTGGAGTGGCATCAAGCGGTTCTATCTCCCGCCAAGCCGGAAGCGGCATCAGCGACGATAGCAGCGGACCCATCAAAATATGTGGTCCCGATGTAGGTATCAATTGCTAAATGTAGAGCGGTGCTTCCAGCCCGCTCCCACATAACATTCAACTTGTGCAATTAATTGAAAATCAGTATTTTAATACAATTGTTCCTAACTATCATCAATAAATAATTTTATTAATTTACTGATTTTCAATAAATAAATAAACGATATAACGAGGTCTTTTTTTTGTATTAAAAACGCTTTAGCTTAACATCGTAGCACGGTGCTTCCAGCCCGTGTTCTCTCTAAGCGATACGAGGTCAGAGCATTACAGTTTTCAAGTACCTATACCTGTGCCTTACTCACTCGCTAAATATGTGGATAGCAGAAGGTTGCTTACGAGTTACGAATCACGAATCAACGAATCACGAGTTACGAATTAACGAACAAACAAATCACAAACAAACAAAATAAGAAGTACCATGCACACCAAGACTATTAAGAAATCAGCGAATACCCGCAACCAACACATACAAATGAAAGTATGGGCATGCACCATTGATACCTTCAACTATTCGGAGTATCAAATCATCAATGCAAAAGACCGCGAATTTTTCGATAAAATTTGCATTCCCGAAATCATCAAAGGCAAGCCTTTAGAAGATTTGTGGAAGCCGGTCATCTTTATGAAAAAAAGACAACGCAAGCATACCGATTTTACAATTATCGGCGGCGCGGGCATTGCCATGAGTCAAAAAGCAGTAGAAGCCCTCAAGCCACTCATTCAACAAAGTGTAGAGATACTGCCGCTCAAAACTATGGCAAGAGAACCCTTCTTTTTTGTCAATGTCCTCGAATCTTTGGATGCTTTGGACGAGGAGAAAAGCGTTTTCCGCTATTCATCTGTCAGCAAAACCAAAATCGGGATTGAAAAATTTGCCTTTGACCCTAAGAAAATCAACGGCAAACACATTTTTAAAATCAAAGGCTTCTGGTACAATACTTTTCTTTCTGACGAATTTCGGCAAGCATGTAAAAAACATAATTTAGAAGGGTTAGCCCTTACTCGCGATAAATTACTTTGGAAACATACACATACTATAAAAAATAATAATGCAGAAGGGCAGGAAGACGATATATGGGGTGATATTTAGGTGAAGCTTGTCAACCTATTTTATGGACTAACATATTTACTCATTCACTAATTCAGTCATTCACTCATTGTATATGAAAAATCACGAAGTCCTCATACCGCCAAAAGTCTTCATCAGCGAAGTCAATCCGCTACTTGCTGATGATACTCGCGTATATGCCAGCGCACTCAAAGGACGATTTGGCGATACCATCACTTTCAATATCACCGAGCGTATGGGAAAGGAAGTTGCCGCATGGGAAGGGCAACAAGCCGAGTGTTTGTTTGAGATTATTGATGCAGAGTTTACACCACCGCCACCACCCGACAGTGAAGAAATCCCTGACCCCGAACTCATCGAATTTAAATACATGGGCTATCGCAATAGCTGTCATTTTTTCCCCATTCCCGAAGCAGCAAAAGAGAATGGAAAATTAGACCGCCAACGCTACCGACTGGCTATGGACGAACAATTTGCCGACTACGGTGAGGAAGGCTTCGGCTTACAACCTTTTGATAATCAACCCATTTTAAAAACAGCCAACGGCTATTCTTTTTTAGTCAATAAATTTTTATATAAAGATATTTTAAAAAAAATACGAAAGGGAACGTGGGTCATGGCAAAAATCAATGAAGTGGAATTGCTCTCCATTGCAGAGCCTTTTGAGCGAGCAGCCATGCCTGTACCCGAAGACCGTATAGCAGAACAACAGCAACAAGCCGAAGCGATGAAAGTGCCGAAGCGGAAGCGGTTTGGGGTGTTTTAATTTTCAAACACGGTTGACTATCAAATAATCGGATACTTAGACGATAGCTGACCGCAAATTTTTCATGATGCCTGAAGGAAAACTGATAGCCGTCCAAGGTGCAACAATCTCCTGTCGAAACTCGACGGTACTTGGTATGCCCACCTCAAATATTCTAATCAGCACCAGTGATGTAGAGACCTGCTGTTGCGAAAATTCTATCCTGACCATCAATGATGACGGTGTAGGCATAAATATAAGACCATTTCAGGGTTGCCGCCTGACATCCAACAAAAGATGCCGTCCGACCCCAATGGTAGCCGGAGGTACGGGATGGCGAAAGTATGCCCAGCCTTTTGCTGATATAGATGAGGAAATCCTGACCGAAGATTCCTATTTTGTCTGTGCCATCGGAATGAATATAGTGAAAATTTCAGACCCCGGACAAGAGGATTTGAGGGTGGGCGATGAGCTTTGTGACAGTGAATTTTATGACTTTATTCAAGCAGCAGACGAAGCTTTCGGCCCCTTATCGGACGAGCAACTCGAAAATATCAAAACGATTATTGATACATTTATAAGATTAGGAGACGGGGATGTTAATAAATTAGCTTATATTTTGACCACTGTTCGACACGAAAGCGGTTTTTATAGCATTCGCGAGCAGACAAGATTCTGGGCAGGCGAAACGAATATCTCCGACGAGTTGGCAAGAGCCCGTCTGGGTAATGCCAGATACGCAAGAGTTGATCCGGTGACCGGACAGGCTTACTACGGACGGGGATTTGTACAACTCACATGGAAAGATAATTATGAAACAATGTCTGCTTGGTTGTCCAACGAATATAACAGAGAAATAGATTTGGTTAATAATCCTGATTTGATGTTGACCAATCCTGAATACGCCGCAGCAGCCACAGTATATGGTATGATGGAAGGGTCTTATGCAGGTGATGGAAATGGACTTGATTATTACATTAATAGTGAAAATACAAACAATCCCGATTTTGTGGGAGCAAGATATACCGTCAACGTTCAAGATAAAGCACATGAGATCGCTGGAAATACAGAGATTTTACTGGAAGAATATCAAGAACTCCAACTTCTGCCCTAAATCAAAACAACAATATGAGTGGCATAACAGCAATATTTACCAGCACACACGACATTGACAGGCGAAGAAGCCAGTGACTTGTTGCTAGTTGTCTCGGTGCTACCTTTAAGTTATTAATTTCCCGCTTCGTTCCTAATTTTCCAGAACAAAAAAAATGAGTTTCAGAGATATTTCTTCTCCAATATTGAGAAAAAAATTATAGTATCTGTTTACATTTCAAAATAAAAAGAATGTAAAGGTAAAATCCTAAGTATAAACATATCAGATTCCAAAATCAAATTGACTGATAACCACGTCCGGTTTCGCTCTTTAGAGCTCATAAATTTGCATTTTGGTGTTTGTATCAAAAAAAATATTGTTATGGCAACAGCAAAAGCAAGCGTTATTGTCGGCGGCAAAAAAATAGACCCGTACCACTTATCTGTCCAACAGAGATGCGATTGGCATCACAGGTTTGAAATTACCGTTTCTACCGAAAAAATCGAAAGCATAAACAGCCTCAATGTTGACAGTTCGGTGAGCTACGTCGGTCAAACGGCTGATTTATCCATTGATTGTGCCGGCGGTACATTCAAGTTTAAAGGCTTGATTACCGGTGTGCATATCGACAGGTCTTATACCGGCGATACCTTCGTAGTGCTTTCCGGCTATAGCCCCACTTACCTGCTCGAAGACGGTACAGGCGTGAAATCTTACGAAGAAAAAGACCTCTCTGCTATTGCCAACGAAATACTCGGCACCTATCCCGCCAATTTAATCAATCCCAATGTCTCGCCACAATACACCACACCTATACCTTACGTGGTGCGTTACAAAGAAACCAATTATCAGTTCCTTGCGCGTCTTGCTGCGATTTACGGTGAATGGTTTTACTACGATGGTGAAGGATTGGTATTCGGTAAATTGCCCAATCCCGGAAGTGTGACAGTCACTTTGGGTAAGGATTTAGACTCCTTTGACTATGGTGTACAAATGCGTCCGTCGAAATTCAAATATCAATTTTACAATTACCTCGAAAATCGCATGGTGGAGAATACCTCAACGAGCTTCAAGCCCGGTTGGTTGGATAATTACGGTAAAAAAGCCCTCGATGCGGCAGACGGCATGTTCCCCAACGAACCCACCAACCCCGTATGGCACGATGCGCCCAACGATGCACTTATCAGACACTTAGCCGAAGTACAAAGAGGTTCGATATTGAGCGATACCGCATTTTTCAAAGGACAAAGCACCCACGCAGGCATCAAGCCGGGCGGACGCATACAAGCCAAAGGCATCAACAAAATCGGTAAAGCAAATGTACTCGGAATGATTGGCAATTTCCGAATAACAGCCGTCACGCATCACTTGGATGCCAATAAAGATTATCGCAATACCTTCGAGGCAGTTCCTGTTACCGTCACCGTTCCGTCTGTGAACAGACATGTCGTGAAACCGGAAGCGGAATCGCAAGTCGCAGTGGTCAAAGAAAATAACGACCCCGACAAACTCGGACGCATACGGGTACAGTTCAAATGGCAAACAGGCAATGAAATGAGTCCTTGGATTCGCCAAATTACCAACCATGCAAGTGGTGACAGAGGTATCTATTTTGTACCCGAAATCGGCGACGAAGTCTATATGGATTTTGAACAAGGCAATCCTGACCGCCCCTATATGGTAGGCGCGAAATATCACGCCAATACGCCACCCGAATTTTTTGACCCTGACAATAATTTGAAATCCATAAAAACCCGTAGCGGACACACCATCTTGCTCAATGACGAAGCAGGAGCGGAGACGATAACCATTAAAGATAAAAATGGTAATCAGATATTAATAGATACCGAAGGGAATAATATGACAATTACGGCATTGGAGACCATGACGCTGAATGCCAAGAATATGACGATTAATGTGGGGGAAAGTATGACGACTAATGTGGGAGAGAATATGACTACAACGGTAGGTAAAAATATCAATAAAAGTGCGGGAGAAAATATGTCTGATTCTGCCGGAAAATCAATCAGTAAACAGGCAGGAGAGAATATAGGTATGACTGCCCAAAACTCCATTAATGCCACGGCTATGTCCGAAACTTTAATTAAGGGGAAAAGCAAAGTACAGGTAGGAGGACGCGATATTCGTGTCAATGGAGGAAGTACGATCAGAATTAAATCAATGGATACAGATGTACATTAATCAATAGTTATGTCAGAACCATTAGCATATGTAGTAACAGGTGCGCTCATTAATTGCGACCAAGGGGCTGCCGTCCTACCTTTTTTATGCACCAGTAATCTCTCTACGAAAGTGGGTGGAATATTGGCTTCAACTGAACTGGACAAAGCTCCGGTAGTTAATATACCAAGCTTTGTTATGTGCCAAGTTGACCTCAAACCTTGCACACCACTTACAATGGTAAGTGAATGGCAAGATACAGGCGAAGAGTTCTCTACTGTAAATGGATTAGACCCCTTACTATTCAAAAGTTGTATTAACTGTACTAAAGGCGGTAAAATCAGTTTTCTCACTACCGGGCAACTGCCCTTGTCACAATTGGACCCTACCGGAGAGTTAGAAAAACAGATTAATGAAATCAACGAAGAGGCTGATAAAATGAAAGAGGAATACGAGCTTGCAGAAGAGGCTGTGGGGGCACCGGGTTTCTGGGAAAGTTTGATTCCTCTTTGGGGTAGTGGGCGAGAAACCGTGAATGCCTACCAGCAAAAGAAATATGGATGGATGGTATTCCATGGTCTCATGACAGTAGCCGACGTTGCAGGCGGATTTCTGATAAAAGGATTATTTAAAGCAGGTGCAAAGGGAGTTGGAGCAACCATAGGAAAAGAAGCATTGGAAAAACTCGTGCAGGGTTTTACGAAAAAATTTGCGACGATGATGGCTGCCAAACAACTTCTAGTAAAAACAGCCAAGGAAGCCTTTGAGCAGACTTTCAAAAAAATCGCAGCAATTGACGGTATCTGCCTTGTTAAAGCCTGTTTTGTGGAAGGTACTGAAATTGCTACCGAAGACGGAATTAAGAAAATCGAGGATATTAAAAACGGAGATTTGGTATGGGCATATAGTCCTGAAACCGAAGAGACAGGATTAAAAGAAGTGGTACAAATTATTCAGAATGAAGTAGATACAACCATTGAACTACTCATTAACGATGAAATTATTGAAACCACCTCTCCACACCCTTTCTATACCAGAACAGGATGGAAAAAGGCAAAACATCTGACGACCGAAGACCAAATAAAAACCAAAAATGATGAGTGGGGACTTATCAAATCCATTTCTATTATAAAGAAAAGGAAAAAAGTATATAACTTTGAGGTCAAAGATTGGCATACTTATTTTGTGGGTACTTGGCAATGGTTGGTTCATAATGCAAGGGCTTGTTTATATGCAGCATTTAAGAACGGAGAACAATGGGCAATAAATATTATGCGGGGAATTAACTACAACCGTAAAATTAATCAGGAGATGTTGGAACTTGCCGGTGATAAGGGGGTACAGTATTTTTCCGAAACGTGGCTGAAAGAAGGTGGCAAACTTGTGGCGAGAGTTGACGGGTACATTCCAGGTAAGGCTATCATAGAACGGAAAGCTACTAACCTCGGTGAAATTACCATCGAGACCGCTAAAAGTTATATCAACCAACTGGCTACCAAATACGCCCCCGGTGCCGCAATTGCCAACCCTGCCAAAGGAACTGCGTTGGCAGGTCAACAATTTTTACAGGTTGATACCATTGGTAATGTTTCACAAGAAGTCCTTGATTATGCAGCAAAAAAAGGCGTTACTATTGTAGAATCATCCGACGAAATATTCAAAGCAATTGGTTTATAAATGAATTATACGTATAAATATCTTCAGTACAACGATACCTTGCTTACCATTCTTGACGAGCAAGACACTAAAGACAATTATGCGCTTTACGTAAAGCGCAAAGTCTCAAAAAAAGATTGGCAAAGCCACAGCATATCTATGCAAACATGGGCGCAATATGCCCATGATAACAAGTTGTATTACCCCGTAACAGTGTTCGACGAAGATGATATGCCGCATTGCTTTATCTCCTTTTCTCCACAGTTTATCGAAGTCAAATTTTTGGATGAAAGAATGTTTTGGTATGTATCTATGAACTACAAACGCATGCCAGACAATAAAATATTTCTTTGCGAAGTATGGGTAAGAAGATACATGCATGAAAAAGATAAACCATTGCACGATCTGGAAAAAGATTGGCATCTGATATTTACAGAGAAAGGAAAATTTACGGTAATTACCACAGAAGTCATACGCGAACCCACTGTCAAGATGCTTACCGAAGAAAAAGAAGCCGCACACAAAGTTAATATCTCGCAGAATTGGCTCAACGAACCCAAATTTGGTGAATACGCCTACCTTTGTGATTTCAAACAAATATTGAAAGAAGGAGACCTGTTGAAAGATATGGAATTATAAATGAAAATCTGGAAACTCATACCTACAAAACCCAAAACAGTTGGCTATTTATACATGAATAATGCTAATGAAGCTCAATACTATCTGGACTTCTTGAGTAAACAATTATTTCAAGCGAAAAAAATAATTGATGAATGGCAACCAACCTTTTTATGCAACCTACATGAAGTTGATGTAGGTAGAATCTACCAAGCCAGTCAAGAATTTTGGGTGTTCAATGAAAAAGCACGGACTGCACTTGCTCCCTTATTGAATGATCAGTTGGAATACCTGCCATTTTTGATTAAAGAAACCCTCCACGAAAGATTCACAAAGAGGCAACTCAAACTCCGAAAAGCCACCATTGATGCCATACTTCAAATGATACATCCCGAACAACAATATGTAGCCAATATACTCAACATCAAAACCTCCGAAATTATAAATGCCCAACAATCAGAATACGATTACGACGAAGAAGACGATATCATTTACGGTGTAGAAAAACTCGCCTTCCATCCCGAAAAAATCCAAAACGTCCACCTCTTCAAAATCCAAAACCCCGGAATTTATTTCAAGTCTGCTACATTTGTCTCCGACCAATTCAAAACCCTCGTCGAACAACACCAACTCACCGGACTCACCTTCTCCGAACACCCCGAAGACGAAGGCGGCAATCTCATCTGGCAAAGCCAATAAACTTGCAAAAACCAAAACAAACCCTTAACTTAGCCATATAAAAAACAATTCAGCAATCTGACAATCAAAACATGCCCACATACTACCCGCTACCGTTTCCATTCGACAAAGTCCTCGCCAAAGAAGAGCGGCTCAAAACCGAGTCTCTTGAAGCTTCTATACGCGACAATATCCGCTTCTGCATCATGACCCGCATAGGCGAATTTGCTTATGATAAAACCCTCGGTTTCGAGATGTGGGAACATGACAAAAAAGTATTTTACCACGAAAAAGAACCCTATTATGAAGAAGAAGTAGAGATAGTCTATAAAGGATTAATGGAAAACTCCGCTGCCCGGAAAGACTTTACCAAAGCCCTCAAAACACTCGTCACCAACAACGAAATACGGCTCGAACACATAGAAGCCTCCTTCCAATTCAAGGAAATAGGCGATAATGACAGCTTGGGGTCGGTCTATCAGCGACGCATCGAAATCGTCATCAAAGGCAGAATAAAAAGCACCGGACGACAACTCAATCCACCGTTCATTATGGAAATTTTATACTCGCCTTTTATGATTGAAAGTAATATGTGAGTTAGTGATTAGTTGTGTTCAAATTACTGATGAAACTCGCGTTCAACTGCGGACTGCCGACTGAAAGACTGTGGACACGTTACCGCGTAACGTCAGTAAATTAACCCTTTTTCGCAATCCGATATTTTATTTTTTACAAAATAGCACATTATAAATATTTATTTTTCTATATTTGACATAGAAAAAATAAAACACATGATAAAATAAAATTTATTATAAAATAAATTCATTTATATAAAAATAATTTATTAATTTAATATTAAAATAATTATTTTATACTAAATTAATTTTCAATTTATTAAAAATAATAAAATTAAAAATATTCGTCCTGCGTACTATCGACACTTTTACATTTTAAATTTATTATTCTACATTTTACATTAAAAAAACCTCCGTCAATCGTCAGCCGTTTAGAACATGTCAAAAACAAAACAAGATATAGTCACTTCATTATTGAGACAAGCCGGATACTATTGGGATAAAGACAATGAGGATACCGTCTCGCCGATAGACCCCGATACTTATGACCCTGCCGTTGATAAAATATTCAAAGCCAATGCCGTAGAACTCGAAAAACTCTATGCCGAGATAGGCGTATCGCAGCAACGGGTCATTACGGGCTTGTCGCGTACACTCGTGCCGGACAGTTCCCTGCTGCCCTTCCCTGCCGTTACGGTGGCACAACTCAACACCACATTTGCCCGTATCGAAATCACGCCCGAAGACAGCTTTATGATTTCCGGTCAGGATGACGTTGGCAACAAACACGATTACTATTTTACTGCCCTTTTTGAACATCAGTTTCCGAGTTGCAAAATCAAATATGCCGTTACCAATTCGGAGGCAATCAAAATGGAAGGCGATATCGAAGCCATAAAAAGCAAAAATCCGCCGCCAACTTACAAAGACACCAAACACCTGTGGATTGGCTTGGATATTAACAAAAGCATAGACCCCGACGACCACCTCATGTTTTTTTTAGGCAACAGAATTGTCGATGAATTTGACCGCGACTACGCCGTATTTTGTGCAACCGACGACAAGTATAAAACCACTTGGAAAATCAACGGTGAGGACAAGCTCGAATTAGCTGTTTACAAAGGACTTGAACACTTTTTGGAGGATGCCGTCAATGCCGAAGGCAAAAGAGATGCCACCACCAATCTGCTCAATGCCCTCAAAGTACCTTATGCCTACGAGCAACAAATATTTACCCGCTTCAAAGGCAGTTTTCTGACGATCAAAAACCTGCCCGAAGACATTGAACAGTACAAACGCCCCCTCCCGCCGCTTGATGAAGATGTAGATTTTGAGCTACCCGCAAGAGAGCCTTTATTATGGATCAAATTGACATTTCAGTTGCCCATCAACAATAAATTTTTCTTCAAAAATCGACTACACGTCAACTGCATTCCCTTGCTCAATCGCAAACTCATTCAGCGCAATCTCTCCAAATCCGATTTTGACCGCATCCTCCTGCCCATGCCTACGCAAGATTACTTCTTGGCTGTCAATAAGATATGGGATGAAACCGAAGAAACAGGCTACGAGAGGGTGGACATCCTAAACCCCGACGACCAATACGGCTCATACATCGTGCGTACAGGCGATAGCGTCCGCCGCTTCAACAAACACGATGCCTCCAAGCAGATTTATCGTCTGCTCGAAACCATACAAGAGGAGCATACCTCCTTCAAAGAAGGCGGCATTAATCGCTTGAAAGAAGATTTTGATGTGATAGACAAAGCCATGAATCGCATCAAAAAGGAAATGTACGACGATTATTACCAAAAAGGACTGCGAACCGACTATTTTGCCATTGCCAATTTCCGTTCTACGGCACTCGCGCTGTACTACAATTATTGGGAAACACAAGGCGATGCGCTCAATCATTTCAGAGACAAAACCGAGCTTGATGTACGGGCAATTGACGTGCGGGGCATCAAAGGCAAAACCATTTTACCGATACAGGAAGGCAGAGGAGAACTCCGCGAAGAAGATTATATCAACTTGCTCAAAGAAGCCATTTTATCCAGAAATAAAATTATCACAAAAGGAGATATTGAACAATATTTTCATCGCTACAAAGACAGCGTTGAGGTCATAAAAATTAGCCGCGAGCTGTCTATCAATCAGGAATCACAGGAATACGAGCGTGTCATTTTGGTACAATTGAGACTACTCCGAAAAACAAAAAAAGCCAAAGAAGTTGAAGCCTTTATGACCGCCCGATTACAAAATGAACTCAACGCCATGACGACATTTTTTACACCCATTAAAATAAAATTTGTTGATAATAATGGTTAATGGTTAATGGTGAACGGTTAATTACTAACGCGAGTAATATTTTTGTATGGCAAAAATTGACCATTAACAATTAACAATTAACCATTAACAATTAACCGTTAATCATTAACCATTAATCATTAACCATTAACCATTAACCATTAACCATTAACCATTAAAAACATTGATAACATTTCCGACAATTCAACCATGTAATAATGAAACCATGGAACAATTATTTTACAGATGACAAAAACAAACCTACAATCACTACTTAAAACCATCTCGGTCAAATTGGAGACCGACATTCTATTTGAGTGTTTTGCGGGTTTGGTAGCGGACGGGCAATCATATACAACGGAGAATATACACATACTCCCTACCGAAAATTTTAGGCGAAGCTATCGCAATGACATCGCCAAAATCAAAGAATTGCTGATAGAAGATGAACAAAATAACTACGAAGAAGAACTTATTTTAGAGATAGAAACCAGCCGAAACAGCATCTTAGATTATCTGCCCGAAGCCTTCTTCGAGCAAAAGCCCTTCAAGCTAAAAGACGAAACAAAAGAACAGTGGGAACGACGAATGCAAATCTATTGGGAAACACTGCCCAAAAGGGTACAAAGTGCCGGAATATTTTTCCGCCCTTTAGAGGTCGAATACAATAAAGTCAGGGTATCGCGCGAGCGCAACGAGGTAGATTTGTTGCGGGATAAAAACCCTTTACTGGAAAAAATATGGCGACAATTTCCGATAGACACCCCTGCACAAAGGCGATTTGTAAGTACCCTACATTTGCTGACTTATGTGGTTGGTGATGAACAAAAAACAAAATATTTAATTCAGTATGTATTGGCTAAAGAAATAGATTTGGAATTTGGCATCCGCGAAAAAACAGAACTCCCCGACGACCTCAAACCCGCAGTGGGAAAAGCCGGGATAGCTTTGGGATTCAACACCAATGTCGGGAGCGATATTTACGAGTATGCCACCACCTGCACCTTTACAGTAATGGAACTCGGAAAACGCGAATTTTTTGAATATCAGGATGCCAAAACCATACCCGGAAAGCTATTGGCAACTATCGAAAAATACTATTTTCCGCTAGATGTAGAAGTTAATTTTAATTATGAAATCAGCACGAAGCCACAAATCAAAACACGAACAGACGGCACACAATATGAGGTATCCATTGACCAGTTTTATTTGAATGATGACCCGAAGGAAGGCGAAGGCTGTCTGGGCTTTAGTACCAGACTCGGAGAAGCTATTGAGATTTAAAGATACATCATAACTTGATAGTATTATATTTAAAATATTAACAATGCGTTTTTATTTAAAATAGGAAATCTACGCTGATTTTGACCTAAAACTTGTCAGACATTTTAAAAATGTCTGACAAGTTTTAGGTCAAAATCAGAACGCAAAAACTTTATTCATATAAAATATAAATTTAATTTAAAATTATTAATAAAATATAAATATTTTTTAATTAAAATTAATTTATAATATTTTTATTATTGAAAATAAATAATTTATAAAATTAATTTATTATAAAATATTTTTTAAAAATAAAAATTTAAAATATCATTTCAGCTACATCCGTTTAATAATCAAGTAAGCAAGGTAGTGTTATAAGTTAATCACAAAATAAATTCCGAATACAAAGAACGACAGCACTACGAAACTACGAAACTAACAAACATGACCATAAACGAAAGCAGAATATACGGTGGATTACTCATTTTAGCCAGCCTTGTGGTGATTGCTTTAGTGGTAGCGTGGGCACCTCGCCCTCCTGTCACCAAATGCGACGGCTACAATCTTAATTTTGCCATTAGTAAACAAATTCCGGGCACCGATGGTCAAATACAATCGGACACCTTTGATATAAACGAACCTATTATCATTAATAATGAAACCATTGGTACGGAATCCATTGAGTGGATATTCAGTGAGCCGGGAAAAATTATAACCGGCAGTGCCTCCAACACCATAGGAGTCATACTTTCATACCCCACAGAAGGTGAAAAAACCGTCAGTCTCCGCATCAACAACAGAGAAGAGTGTACTACTGAACCTTACGCTATTTTTATCAAACCCAAATGTAGCGATGGCATACAAAATGGTAGTGAGGAAGGTATAGACTGTGGCGGTTATTGTCTGCCTTGTGATGATGATATTGTAAAAACTCCTCCCGTATCTCTGCCACCTGCACCTACGCCAATTGTCAACTTACGCCAACCTACTTGTTCCGACGGCATACAGAATGGCGGAGAAACAGGTATAGATTGTGGCGGTATTAACTGTCAGCCCTGTCAACAAAATGCTCCAATGCCTCAAGCTAATATCCAACACATCGGCGGAGAACTCAAATGTAATGAATACGTTAAGTTTGACTGTGGCATCCCAAACAGCTACAATCCTGCATGGTCTTTCGATGATTTGAGGACAAGGCAGTTTTATGGTAAGCAAGTGACCCACAAATTCAAGAATAAGAATGCTTACACCATCAGAATATACATCAATAATCAGGTCGTAGGTAGTCGAACATTCAACATTGCCGACTGCCCTGATAATCCTTATTATGATGAAAATAATAATCAGGATATAACACCTCCCGCCAGCATTGACAGACCCAAGGCCAGACCCAATATAAAGGCATCAATTTCCATGTCACCAAACCCACGATGCGATGAAAAAATCATGTTCCGCTCCAATGTACCACAAGGCACAGTGATTAGGTGGTTATTAGATAATAGAAATGATTATAGAGGCAATAATATCAGTTGTACCTTCCAAAGACCGGGCACACATACCATGCAATTATATATAGGCAGTAATGCCACGCCCTCCGATACCAAGACATTTACCGTTGCTTGTGAAGGTGAAGCAACTTCGCCCACCACACCACTCGAAATAGACTTAGGACTTAAAGAAGCACTACAAGACATTTCCGAACAAGGAAAGAGACCTATAACTGTGGTCACTAAAAGCGGTGGTCGTTATCAATCCATACTCCGCGATTCCCGTATGTGCAGTAAAGGACAAACCCTTGTAAGGGTCAATAATGTCAAAGAAAAAACACTAGATACCTATTTTGACAATCACCTGATGAAGGGTAAAGTCATCATTGATGAGGTCAGGGTAAAAATGAATGGCAATTGCATAGAAAAAATATATATTAATCATCATAAAAGATGAGTAGCGAGTAACGAGTGCCGAGTAGCGAGTAGGTTTTAATATGAATCCACTCGCTATACTCGTAACTCGCAACTCGATACTCGTAACTCATAAACATGGCACTCACTATTCAAAACTTCGACTTAGGCAGCAAACTTGCCGTAGAAATCGCACAAAAACTCGCTAAAGAACATGCTCACGCTACCTTCGGCGCATCGCATCTGATGATGGCATTGCTCAATGAGCGCGTTGGTATCACCAGCTTTCTCTCCTTGATGGATAAAGACCTCAGCTACCTCAAAGGTTGGGCGCAATATCGCATGGACGAATACCGCACCAAGGGCTTGCCCGACGACACGCCCGAAGCCGACGAAGATGCCCGAAAGGTACTCGACGTAGCCCGCACTTTCCAACTCATGTTCAATCAAGGACATATCACGCCTGTTTGCATACTTGCGGCACTTACCCGTCCGGGTGTAGGCTTTCCGAAAGGTCAAATGGGCAGCCTCCGACTCACCGAAGACGAGTTGGTACAAGCCGTACTGAATGATGCTTCATTTGGTGAGGCAGTTGCCGGTAGTAATGGCAATACTAGCTCGTCTGCCCCCGCTTCTGCGCCTTCCGGCAAACATTCCGCCGAAAATACAAAGGCATTTTTGACCTATTGTATTGATAAAATTGCATTGGCAAAACAAGGTAAAATCGACCCCATTTTCGGACGCGATAAGGAGATTGGGCAAATGGAAAATATCCTTTGCCGACGCACCAAGCCCAATGTCATCATTACAGGTGAACCGGGCGTTGGAAAGACCGCTTTGGTTGATGGTTTTGCCCTCAAAATCGCTAACGGTGAGGTCAGTGAATATTTTAAAGAAGCTAAATTGTTTCAACTCGATATTGGCGCACTCGTAGCGGGTGCGGCGTATCGCGGCGAGGTAGAAGACCGTTTGAAAAAGATATTGACCGAAATCAAACGCATGGATAAATTGATTTTATTTATTGATGAAATCCACATGATTTTGGATAAAGACGGCGGCGCAAAAGGCATCGCCAATCTCCTCAAACCCGAACTTGCACGAGGCGAAATCAACGTCATCGGCGCGACGACGAACAAGGAATATCGTATTTACTTGGAAAAAGACGCAGCATTTAGCCGTCGCTTTGAAGTGATACGAGTGGAAGAACCGAGCGTACCGGGCGCGATTAAGATGATGAGTGGTTTGAAAAATTTGTTTGAAGACCACCATAATTTCAAAATCGAACACGAAGCCGTCAGCGAAACCGCCAAACTCGCCAAGCGATATTTCCCTCAACGCCGCTTGCCCGATTCTGCCATTGATTTGATGGATAGAACCATGTCTTCCTTCCGAATTTTGGAGGACAATCTCGCGCCGCGACTCGAAAAAACCAAAGCCGCTTATGCCGAAATGCCCAAAGACGCGGAGACAAAACAATGGGAAGAATTTTGGACGGAAGCCGTCAATACGCTCTCGCCACTCGCCCTCGAAACCATTGATGTAAAAGCCCCTGAACCACAAAGTGATGCCGCCACATGGACGGCGTACATTGATGAAGTATTCGTAGAATTGGACAAAGAAGCCGCCAAAAATCGGGAAGAAATCAGCACCGACGATGTAGGCGCAGTCGTGGCAGAAGCAACGGGCATTCCCATCGGCAAGCTGCAAGGCGACGAACAAAAGAAACTCCTTGAACTCGAAAACATCCTGACTTCCAAGGTGATAGGTCAAGACCATGCGGCGGAAATTATCTCGCGTGCCATCAAGCGCAGTCGCTCCGGCATGAAGGAAAAGGGCAAACCAATTGGCAGCTTCTTCCTCGTCGGACCAACGGGTACGGGTAAAACCGAACTTGCCAAAGCCATTACCGATGTCTTGTTTAATGATAAAAATAACCTCATACGTTTTGATATGTCGGAGTACATGGAATCGCACTCGGTATCCATGCTCAAAGGCTCGCCTCCGGGCTACGTGGGTTACGAAAACGGCGGTATGTTGGTCAATAAATTGCGCGAGCAACCCTATGCGGTGGTTTTGTTTGATGAAATAGAAAAAGCGCATCCCGATGTATTCAAACTCTTCCTCCAAATCCTCGACGAAGGACACCTCACCGATACGCTCGACAAGAAAGCGAGTTTTGCCGATACGGTCATTATTTTCACCTCGAATGTAGAGAGCGAATGGGTCGTCAATGAGTTTGACAAAGGCGAAATGCCCGACGAAGACGAACTCAAAGAACGCATGATGGCAGGCAGACATTTCAAACCCGAATTTATCAATCGTCTGGATTCGGTGATACCATTTTCGCCCTTGTCGAAAGATAATTTGGTCAAAATTCTGGACATCCAACTCCGTATTTTCTCCAAACTCCTCCACGAACAAAAAATGACCCTCGAAGTCAGCCCGGAAGCCAAGACTTTCTTGGTGGACAAAGGCTACTCCCCCGCCTTCGGTGCGCGTCCGATTAAGCGCGTAATTGACAGCTATTTAGGCGATAAAATCTCGGAATTGATTATCGTTGGGGAGATTCAGAAAGGGCAGCATATTTCGGTTGGCTTGGATGGGGAGGAGTTGACTTTTGCATCGGCAGACGTAGCGTAACGCCTCCGGCTTGCGTATGTGTATGGAACGCGGATGGTGCAGATTTGACTGATTTTTTGCGATTTTTATATATGTTTTTTCTTTTTCATGAATAAAAAGTGTAATATTGTAAGATTTTTTATATCTTTCAATTAAACAAAACAATAATGAAAGGAAAACTATATAGATTTGCTTACCACGTAAGACAAAAAGCAAAAAACAGAGAACTAAGACCTTATCAAATGAGGGATGGTGTTGCGTTTTCAGAGTTGGCAAGTTTACTTTACAAGAAAGGTTTTGAATATGGGGGAATTTATCTAAATAAAAAACCATTAGAAGGTGAAAATAAGCATATAGATTTATCAATATTTAAAACAAATGATATCATCGTCTTATGTACTCGTCCTCCTTTACACGATCATAAAGATAAAACAGCTAAAAAAAGACTGGAACGAAGTCACACAAACTTGGAGGAAGAAATTTTCGAATTTCTTTTAAACTTTTTTGAGAGATGTATAAGAGAAAGAATCATATTGAAAGAGGAAGTTACAAAAAATTTTAGAGCGGGTTTTGAAAATAGGGGTGACACCGTTTACAAACAATTTAGTAATAAAAGTATTTTTGGAATCAGCACTAGTGCAACTTACAAACGGTATAAAGATATTGAGTCTCTTGGTTGGGAAGATGTATCGGATTCAGAGAAATATCCAGCGAGAACTGCGGTATACTTTATTCATGCTAAAGAAATTTGGGAAAAAGGTCCTTCTTTATTAGTGTCATTTGGGATGGGAGGAGTAGAAACTTTGGCTTTGAATTATTTAATAAAACGAAGGTATTTAGATTTATTAGATTCAAATTGCTTTGCGATGATTGAAATGTCTAACTTGATATTACCCAGAAATCCATTGACACTTGATTTTTTGGATGATTGGGAGTCTCAATTAATTCTTAAATATGATTTTTGACGGTTGTTTTCAGTATTTTTTGATAAAAAAATGTGAATATGACAAAATCCCAATACTCTAATATTTTATTGCAAGAAAAACATTTTTCAGTATATTGTTTTAAATAAATAACAATAAACAAAATGTTATTTTTAATAAATCGTTTTTTTTGCCTAAAAAAGAATAGTTTTTGTTCCTAAAAAAAAATAAATTTAGAATTGTATTCAACTCAAAAACTCATTTAACTCTAAAATCGCAGCTACAAAAATATTGTATCTTTCGAAAAATGATCATTTTAATTCCTACTGAAATACAATATGTTCGTCGGTAAAAATCGTGTATTAACAGTATGTGATTTTTCTGTAAAAAGTCAAACTAATTCGTGATGAAATTTAGTTTTGAACTTGCTATCAATTTGTTTTCAGTGATTATTTACTATCAATTAAAATTAAATATTATGAAAGATCAATGTTTGAAAATAAAAAATAGTGTTCTCCTATTTTGTCTTCTTGTTTTTATGCTTATCAATCTATCATGCCTAGATAAGCCTAATCAAGATTGGTCTAATGAATTTACGGGGCTGAAATGGGTAGCATACAACCCTCCTTTGTCTAATCCAATCGAAGGAATTGAAGCAACAAAAGAATCAATTAAACGAGACTTATCAATTCTACGTCAGGCAGGATTTACAGGCTTGGTAACTTATAGTTGTAATGGAAATCTTGGAGAAAATTTTATCCAAATTGCACAAGAAGAAGAATTCCAAGGAATAATATTGGGAATATGGGATCCGCTAAATGAAAAAGAACTAAAAATTGCTGTTGATGCCTCTAAATATTCAATTATTTCGGGTTACTGTGTTGGAAATGAAGGGTTATTTGTTAGGTATAATCTTGACGAACTATCAGAAGCTATAAATAAATTACGTGAATTGACAAATAAGCCTGTAACAACAACGGAAGAAATAGATGACTACTCAAATGAGGATTTACTTGATATAGGGGATTGGATATTTCCCAATGCTCATCCCTATTTTCATAATGTTTTAGAGCCAAAAAGAGCTGTTGAATGGACACTAGGGGCGTTCAATCACTTGAAAAATAAGACTAAAAAATTTGTTATGTTTAAAGAAGTAGGATTTCCTACGTCTGGAAATGACGAGGCTAATTTGTCAGAGGAAAATCAAAAAGCGTATTACAATGGGCTTAAAATTACAGATGTTGATTTTGTTTACTTTGAAGGATTTGATCAGCCTTGGAAAACTCATCTCCCTATAGAACCTCACTGGGGGCTTTTTAGGTCGGACGGTTCGCCAAAACGTTTAGCTGAACAAATGTTTAATTCAAGTGGTAAAGTAACTGCACAAAAGGTAGTATTAAAAAGAACAAATAATTCACCTGCGAAACTTAGAGAAGAAACGGTATCGCCTTTTTATATATATCAGGATGCTGAATCGTTGGTAAATCATTTTAAACCAACAGGATATATGGGAGATACAGGAGATATTTATATTGACGAAGCATACGAAAAAGAGCCTTATTCAGGTAAGACTTGTATTCAAATCAAATATTCAGCAAAAGGTACTGGACCTAATTCATGTTATTATTCTCCTCCTTGCAAGTGGGCAGGAACTTATTGGCAGGAACCGCCGAATAACTGGGGCAAAAATGCTCTTTGGAAAGACAAAGGATTTGACCTCTCAAAATATAAACGGCTAAAGTTTTGGGCAAAATCAAACAGAAGAACTCGAATTGAATTTAAAGTAGGAGGCATAAATGAAAAATACGGTGATAGTTTACATTTTCCCCGAAGTGTAAACGCTAAATTGACTGATCAATGGCAAGAATTTGAAATTGACCTTTCTGGTGCAGAAGAAGATTTAAGCTACATTATCGGTGGATTCGTGTGGGTGACAAACTGGACATATAATCCTAATGGAGTTGAATTCTACATTGATGAAATTCGGTTTGAGAAATGAAAAACTGAAACTTGAAGAAAGTATTGAACAAGGCATAGCCGTTAATAGCTCTATAGGAGTATATTGCGGCTATGCTAACCTAAAAAATTGCAGCCTGTTTCATTTATTTTACACAAAACATTATAAAAAAAATAATTATGAAAGTAATATATGTATATTTAGGAAGTCTAATCGCCTTAATTTGTATTCTTTTTTCATCTTGTGCTCGTGAAGGTGACATTATTATTGAGAGAGATATTCGGGAGTATTGTCCAGACTGTTCTGATGTAATTACTTGGGAAAAATACGGAAGGTGGCGTCTAAAGGGAGTAGGATATGATGGTGCTTTAGGCAACGGAATTCCGGTTCATTTAGAAAATACTTGTGGGTGGGAAATTTTTGGTGGTCACGCAGGTGGAATTGGTGATACTTACGAGGTTTTTTCTTGTGAGGGAGGTGTTAAATTTGCTTGGGCGTATGGACAGTTTTCATATTTTAGGGTGTCAGAGGGGTGGACGGGATCCACTTTAGAGGGAATAAAAATAGGAGATAACCTTGATACAGTGCTTGATACATATCCTGACATGGAGGTTACTTCTCCTGATTCGTCTGAATATTCGATACTTGAAACTCGTTACTACTCGGATTCTACTACGTACACAGTAGCAAGGGTTAAAGCGAAATTCTCTACAAATCAAGAATTGGTAAAGTTAACTGTGAAAAAGTAGTTTTATAATCATATGCATTAGATTTATTCTTGCTTATTTGAACATTATTTAAAAATAAAATTATGAAATGGATTATGTTATTTTTTCTATTTACGTTTTTCAATTGCAGCGTAAATTCTCAAAGAGATAGTCTTTCGATACTATATTGTGGTTATGATAATAGAAGAGTAATTAGTATGAACCAGTTAATTGATGAATGGAACAATCCAGAGTTTTCTAAGTTTAAAGTTTTTCAAGGGGGAACAATAGGTGTAATGAAAGTAAATAAGAATATTTTTACAAATGTGTCATATTCATATTCATTAGGTTCAATTGATAATGAGGCTTTTGTTGAAGATAAAATAAATTTGAAACGCTATTCCTTTTCAGAGATGTCGTTAGAGGGGAGTGTAGGCTATAATTTAATTTTAGGACGCTTAATAATATCTCCTGGTGTTGGTGGACAATGTACGGAGCATTATATTATAAAACGGGATTATCAAAGATCATCTTGTTCCGTAACAGGGACTATAGAAAGATGTGAGTACACCTTTGACGATGTTTCTTTAGGAGACAATAACTTGAATATTTATACAACTGGCTTCATTAATTTTTTGATTAAAGGAATATATACCCATCTATATTTAAAACCATATTTCAGGTATCCTATTTTTCAATCAAATTTTAGTGAAGCCCTTAATTCTTCGGAAGAAACAAAATTAAGCACGGAGGCTATCTTTTATGGTATTGAAATAGGAATTGGAATTGGCACTCAAGACAATTAGTGTTTTTATATAATGTAAAGTTTCATATTAATAGATTTAGAATTGTAAGAAACGAGTTTTGTAGTTGATTCCCAACAATTTTCCCCACATCTCATGCAAAATAAGGGCTTGAAAGCACATATTTTTATCGAATATTAAAAAATACGCACACACAAATGAAACTGATTGAGTTTTCCTTTATCCATACCAGCTAACACCAAAAAACACTCATTATGCACTTCATATCAGCTCAACTTTGGTTGACAAGTCATCATTTTTTCGTATATTTGTCAACTAAAAGAAATAGGTATGAAAAAAATAATTGCTTACAGGATAAAAAATGGCAGAAAGTTACGCTTACTTTCGCAGCAAGAAGTAGCTGACGAGCTTGGTGTGTCTAAGCAAATGGTCAGCAAATATGAAAAGGGTGTATCCGTTCCCGATAGCTCCAAACTCATTCGATTGGCGAGCTTGTTTGGGCAAAAAACAGACTACTTTTTCAGGGCTTATCAGGTAGAGTTGGGGGAAGTCAACTTTAGAAAAAAGTCAAAATTTTCCAGAAAACATCAGGATGCTTTAAAGGAACGCATTAAAATAAAATTGGAAAATTACCTTTGGTTGGAAGAAACCTTATCAATAGATTATTCATTTGATAATATCCTCGAAAAAGAAAAGATTAAGTCAATACAAGATATTGAAAAAGTAGTCGCAAAACTCCGCAAACACTGGGATATTGGTACCGACCCTGTTCATAATATTATTCAAATTTTAGAAGATAATCATATAAAAGTCATTGATTTGGATGATGTTGGGAGTGAGTTTGATGGATTGGCTTGTTTTGTCAATGACAAATATCCGGTTATCGTAGTCAATAATAGTTTTTCGGTAGAACGAAAAAGATTTACATTATTGCATGAGTTGGGGCATCTGTTGCTCAATCTGCCGGATGGCGCGATTGGTAGCAAAGAGGAATTTTGTGACAAGTTTGCTGCCGAATTTTTATTGCCAAAAAAAATAATTATTCAAGAATTTGGCGGAAAACGAAAGCATATTACACTGCCGGAATTAATAGCCACTCAAAAAAAATACGGTATCAGTATCTTGGCAATAATTGAGAGATTAGCGGATGTTCAAATTTTATCACAAACACAATTGAAGGCTTTTTATCAAAAAATCAATTTTAATCCAAGCCTTAAAAAGGAAATCAATTTGTCGAGATTTGAAACACCGGAATTTTCTGACAGATATAAAAACTTGGTTTACAGGGCAGTATCAGAAGAAAGTATCAGTATCAGCAAAGCATCATCTTTATTGAACATAAATGTAAATACAGTAAGAGAAAACTTAAACATGCTCTAAACCAATGAAGATTCTCATAAACGATGCAAATATATTGATTGATTTGGTGAAGTTGGACTTGTTGGATAAATTTGCAAATCTCACACACGAACTACACACCACAGATTTTATATTGGACGAGGTAAATCCTGACCAAAAAAGCCATATCATTCCAATCATAGATGCCGGAAAACTCAATTTGATTGTCACCACCGAAGTAGAAGATTTTGAAGGTATCGCTGATTTGTTGGAAAATTCGTCAGGCTTGAGTTTTGAGGATTGTTCGGCTTGGTATTATAGTCAAAAAATGGGCGGAACGCTGGTAACAGGAGATAGAAAACTAAGAAAAGCTGTGGAGAATGACGAAATAGAAGTCAGAGGAATTATCTTTATTCTTGACGAAATACTCAAACAAGGACTTATTCCTTTTGAAGGTGCGATAGAAAAAATTGAACTCCTATACCAACTCAATAACAGGCTTCCCAAGACAGCATATTCTGAAAGAACGGAACTTTGGAAAAATAATAAACACGTTGGAGAATGAGCAAAGTAACTATAAGAGTTTTAGTACAGGAAGTCAACAAGACATTCGCGGTGGTCAATCAATATCGGGATATACACGAAAGTATAACAACCCAATCCATATTTGAAAAAGTATTTGGGAAAAAATCAAAGAAATTATTGGCGCAATATGCGGAATTAGACAAGCAGAAAAAAATCGTACAAGAACGCTACGAATATCAAAAAACATTGGAATTGCGGAAGCCTGATGTAGCTCAATACCAAGCGTGGTATGATGCAGCCAAAAGCTATTTTGATGCCGTAATTGAATTGGCGGTGATAAACGAGGGCATGAAGAAATTATTTGAATATAGTCTTTTTGAAGTAGCTCAGAATGTTGATGAGTTTAAGGAATTTAATGCCCGGATGCAAGAGAAAATAATGGAGATGAATGAGAAAATAAATATTTACAACCAATTATCGGATGATGTATTTTAAACGTCCTCCGGCTTGCGTATGCGTATGGAACGCGGATTGCTGATTCACGCAGAGTACGCAGAGGTCGCAGAGATTTTATAGTATTTCTCCGCGAACTCTGCGTTCTCTGCGTGAAATAATAAATGTTAATATTTTCCGAAATTTATGCCATTCGCAGTATATCAAAGAGATATTGGCACTTAAAATAAAAAATCATGAGCAAAATAAAAATCCACCTAAAACAACATGCTCAAACGTCAATGCAATTAGAAAATGACGTATTGAAAATAATCATAGACCGACCTGTTGCAAAAGGCGGTGGAGGAGAAGGGCTGATGGGCGGACAGTACATGCTTACCGGAATCGGAGGTTGTTTTTGTAGCAATTTATTTGCAGCCGCACAAGCGAGAGATGTTGAAATTAAGGGTTTGACGATTGATATGACAGCGACTTTAAGCGATGACCTCCCGAAACGATTTACGGACTTAGATATGGATGTATCTTATGAATCGTGTTCGGATGAAAGTATATTTGAAAAATTGATGGTGATTGCAGAGAAAGGATGCCTTTCTATGAATACGGTCAAAAACAGCATGGCTATTCAAGTGAAGCATGCACAAAAGCAAGCCTGAATTTGCGAAAGTAGCCTAATGCCTCCGACTTGCGTATGCGTATAGAAACGCAGATTGCATCAATTTTTTGGTTCTTTGACAATTTTTGCAAATAGTGTCTCACGCGGAGAACGCAGAGGTCGCAGAGAATTGATTATCAACACTCTGCGTTCTCTGCGAACTCTGCGTGAAAAGACCGTTTTATTGAATTTGCAAAAATTGTCAAAGAACCAATTTTTTTGTGTACATTTTGCGACAAAAACATCGGATAGGAAAAACACAAAACTCTTTTCCAATGTTTATGTTACATTCACTTTAAATGACATTTTAAATCACAATACAAATGAATGTAAACGAGTACGAAAAACAATTCGATGAAATTTTAGACGGAAAAAACACTGCATATCCTTATGACACTGACGAATATATAAATTACGTAAAGCTCAATAAAACAAGAATAAAGCGTTGGTCTAAAGTCGGCAAAATAGCACCTGATTTAGCCGAAACGATAAAAAATATTCAACACACCCAAAACTGGATTCTGATTACAGAACCCTGGTGTGGCGATGCAGCACACAGCCACGAATTTATAGTAAAAGCAGCCGCACTCAATCCTAACATCAGCCTGACCGTCAGAAATCGGGACACGCCCGACAGCGAAATTGACAAATACCTCACCAATGGCGGCAAATCCATTCCCAAACTCATCGTGCGAGATGCCAATGGTCAAGATTTATTTGACTGGGGACCAAGACCCAAAGCAGCACAAAAACTGTACTTGACTCAAAGAGCCGATACCGCTATGAGTGAAGAAGATAAGAAAAAAAACCTCCAAAGCTGGTACAACAAAGACAAAGGAACGACCATTCAACAAGAATTAAATGAGCTTTTAAAAGGGCAAACCTAAACAACTACATCATTATTGGAGAAATAACTAATCACCTACCTACCGCCGCCACCGACTTGTACTCACCACTGCTTTCGGATAATCTGCGCCCAGTTTTACACATAAATCATCCTGTTCGGCGGCACTTAACATATCCGGTTCGTGTATCTTTTTGGAAGGTAAATCTGCGAGTTCGGGTAGCCAATGCTTGACGTATTCGCCTTGCGGGTCATAGCGTTTGGCTTGGGTGAGAATATTGAAATAACGGTCTTCGCGCGGGTCGCTGCCTACGCCGGCTACGTAGTTCCAATTACCCCAATTGCTACACACATCATAATCAATCAACTGTGATTCAAAATACTCCGCCCCCAACTGCCAATTCACTTTCAAATCATGCACTAAGAAACTCGCTACATTCTGTCTGCCACGATTTGACATGAAACCTGTCAGGTTCAATTCGCGCATATTCGCATCAATGAAAGGCACACCTGTACGCGCTTCTTTCCATATTCGGAATTTTGCCATATCATCCTCTAAATCAGCATTTTCATCGCCTTTAATACCACCTTTTTGAAAGATGGTATTACCATGTTTTTTGCCTGTCAAGCGGAAAAAATCACGCCACATCAATTCAAAAAACAGCCAATAAGTGGATTTATTTTTGATTTTTTGCTGTTCGTATTTTTTTAATTCTGCATAAATAATTTTCGGAGAAATACAACCCTGTGCCAGCCACGGAGACAATTTCGACGAGTAATCTCCACCAATCAAACCATTGCGTGTTTCTTTATAATTTTCAATCAAACCTGTATCCCAAAGGTAGTAATTTAAGCGTTCCAAAGCAGCTTTTTCACCACCTTTGAATGACAATACCGCTCGATTATCTTCTTTGAATTTTTTATGCCCAAAATCTTTTAAAGTCGGCATTTCGCCTACTTCCAAACTCGTTCGCATCGGATGTATGCGCGTAGGCGTGGGCAAAGGTTCGCGGACGGGAATGTATCGCTCTACCTCCTTTCTGAATTGCGTAAAAACATCCGGCGCATGAGCAATCGGAAAAGGCAAATCCTGTGTATAATACAGCATTTTCCCTCTGAAAAAGTGGATTTCCATACCCTCTCTCCAAAGGTTTTGTTCCAATTGATTTTGTACATACAACTCCTCTTGCATCCGTTCCCGATTACAAAACACCCAATTGGCTTGCACCTCCTTTGCCAAGTCATAAATCACTTCTTCGGGCTTGCCTACACGCACGATAAGGTCAGAACCCAACTCACGCAGCGAAGCCCGCAAATCTTCTACGCTCTCTATCGTAAATTTTGCCCGAAACTTACCCGTTTTTGCAAAGCCATACTTCGTTTTACCCTTAAAAACACGCTCATCAAACACAAAAACAGGGATAATCTCATCCCCACGCTCCAAAGCATAATCCAGTGCTTCATTATCGTGAATACGTAAATCCTGACGAAACCAAACAATAATTTTTTTATGCGGACGATTTTCTGTTTTCATAATAAATAAACTGACAGGTAAGTAATTATAGAAGTAACAAGCAGCTTTTATTTTAGTTGAATAAAGGTACAAATTTCGCTCAATGTTTTCAGTGAAATTTGAAAACAACATGACATAATTTTTAAAGTCACTTTTATTCAATTTGGAATTTCGATACAAAAATGCTATATTTGAATTATGATAACAGCCAAAGTATATCAGGAAATTATAGATTTCATTGCCTTGGGAACAAGCCCCGAAGCGGTCATCAATTTCCGTCCTTCCGAAGCTACTCAAAATCGAGTGAAAGATTTGTTGTACAAGGAGAAAAATGATTTTTTAACAGATGAAGAACAAGCAGAATTTAATAATTATATTTACATCGAACATTTAATGCGACTTGCCAAAGCTCGCGCTCGCCAATTACAACAAGATGAGTAGTTATATTTCTGCTGCCTACCGCCGAACCGTTCTAAAACGTTCTGCTTCTATCTGCGAATATTGCTTGATTCATGAGGAGGATGCTTTCTTTTCATTTGAAATAGACCACATTATTAGCGAAAAACATAATGGTATTACGCATCCTGACAATCTCGCCCATACTTGTTTCTATTGCAATCGGTACAAAGGAAGTGATATTGGTTCTATTCTAATTCCTGATTCGGAATTTATTAGATTTTATAACCCCAGAACAGATATTTGGTCACAACACTTTCGCCTTGAAGGTGCCTTGATTATTCCACAAACAAAAATTGGAGAAGTAACCGTAAAAATCTTTCAATTCAACCATGTTGATAGATTGATAGAGCGAAAATTACTCATTGAACTTGGACGATATCCGGGAATTATCTCAAACGCATAAACACCAAAAACCAACTCACCTGCATCTACCCATACGTAACTCGGACACTTGTACCGACGAATGACGGTATTCCTATCCGTACAATTTGAATCACTATATAAAATTATGAAAAGACTAGTTGCAATTTCCCTAACCCTTATCGCCATTGCCCTCACCACAATGGCACTCAGCCCCAACCGAATCGCCCCACTCAACGACCACATCAAAAAACTCCTCACCCAACTCAAGGAGTTCAACGAACAAGGCCCCGAAGACCGCCTCTACGTACACACCGACAAGTCCATGTACAAGCCCGGTGAAACTGTTTGGTTCTCTGCCTATGTGCGTGATGCCAAGCTACTGCCTTCTGAAGTATCGGGCATCGTACACGCCGAATTGCTCAATCCCAAAGGCGGTATTGACCAACAAATCAAACTCATCGCCGATAATGGCGTAGCTAAGGGCGATTTTACGATAAATGATGCAGCAGTTGGCGGAATGTATAAATTAAAATGTTATACCAATTGGCAAAAAAACGACCCTAATCCGGCTTTTTTTATGAAGGAAATACAAGTACAAAAAGTCGTCTTACCGCGCTTGAAAATGAAGTTGGATTTTGAACGCGAAGCCTATGGTTCGGGCGATGCGGTTACGGCTGATTTATCTTTAAATTCAAATGATAATAAAGCACTCGCCAATTATGATTTTAATTATACCGTACAATTAGATGGCAGACAAATTCTCCAAGAAAAAGGGAATACAGATGCCAAAGGCGAAGCCAAAATACAATTCAACCTTCCCGCCAATCTCACTTCAAATGATGGTTTGCTCAATGTCCTCATTAATTATCAAGGCATGACCGAATCCATCTCACGTTCCGTTCCTATTGTGTTGAATACCATTGAATTAGCCCTTTATCCTGAAGGCGGTGATTTGGTATCGGGTTTACCTGCAAAAGTAGCTTTTAAGGCTTTGAACGAGTTTGGATTGCCGGCAGATATTGAAGGAATTGTGGTGGATAAATCGGGTGCGACTGTCGCCAATTTGAAATCCTATCATCAGGGAATGGGCGCATTTGAAATTACCCCAAATTCAAATGAAAATTATACCGTAAAAATAACCAAACCAATAGGTGTTACCGAAACTTATGAATTACCAAAATCTCTGAAAAAAGGCTACGCACTTAGTGTCAATGAAGTCACCGAACACAACCTCGTCATTGATGCAAAAAGCAGTGAAAACGAAGAATTGTATGCAGTAGTCAACATTCGCGGTGAAAATTATTATTCAGGCGGAATAAATGCACGTCAGGGAAGTAATTTACATCGTATTCCACTCAAAAAAATGCCCGCAGGAGTCGCACAAATCACCTTGTTTGACAGCAAAGGTATCGCACGAGCCGAGCGTTTGACCTTCATCAATAAACAGCAACAACTCAATATTGACATTAGCACTAATAAAGAAAAATATCGCCCCCGCGAAGAAGTCGAAATGACCATCAACGTGACCGACCAACGTGGCATCCCTATGCCCGCCGACCTCTCCGTAGCCGTTGCCGATGACCAACTCCTGACCTTTGCTGACGATAAATCTTCCAATATTTTATCATGGCTACTCATGGAAGCGGACTTGGCAGAAGAGGTGGAAGAACCCAATTTTTACTTTGACCCGAAAGAAGAAAAAGCCGACCTCGCATTGGATTATTTGCTGATGACTTCGGGGTGGCGACGATTTACTTGGGAGGATATTCGGGGAGATATTGCAGGAGCTAAATTTCCAGCGGAATCGAATAAAATTAGCGGAATTGTAGTAGGAATAGACGGCAAACCCGTACCAAATTCAGTAGTAAAAGTGGAAGGTCGAGACATTCAACAAATGACCAATGCTAAGGGTGAATTTACCTTAAAAAATGTCAAATTGTATGAGCCTGTTAATTTGATTGCGGAAAATATAGAAGAATTTAAAGGTGCAATTACAGTTAATCAATATCAAGATAATATTGCTCTAAGACCTGTGATTCAAGGAGTTGTAACTGATGAGGATGGCATTCCTTTGATTGGAGCTACTGTGCGTATAGAAGGTACACGCACAGGAACAATAACAGATATTGATGGTAATTATTCATTACAAATTCCCGTAGCCACGGGAAAATTGACTGCATCTTATTTAGGTTATGAAAATGAGAGTATTGAATTAAGTAATAGTACTGATTTTGATTTTACATTAAACGAAGGTGGAATGTTATTAGAGTCAGTTACGGTTTCGGGAGTAAGGCAGAGAAGACCTCGCCCACTCGCCGCCATGCGAGCCAGAGCACAAAATAAACGTGCAGAACGAGCTATGGCAGATGATATGGATATGGTAATAGAAGCACCGAGAACAGCAGCACCACCTCCACCACCACCACCAAGTTTTGAAGATGAAGGACGAGAAGATGAAATATTCATACAAAGACCGGAAGCGATAGAAGAAGAAATAGAATTTGAAGACCAAGCGGCAGAAATGGAGGAAATCGAAAAACTTCCCGTAAGAAGCGTAGCCACCTTGACGGCTACTACCACAGCAATCGCAAAAAACAAAGAAGGAAAAGACGTCAGTTTCAGAGGCGCGAGAGAAGGCGATAAAATCGTATTTGTAGATGGCGTAAGAGTTCGTGGGCAAAAAGTTGAAGCCAAAAAAGAAAAGGCAGCAGATAAATCCACTCCTGTCATAAAAGGTTTTGCTAATGTGATGGATGCTCGAATCGCTCCGCCACCTCCGCCTCCACCTGCCCCCGTCCGCGTCCTCTACTACCGCCCCCGCGAGTTCCCGGCAGTCAAATACGAAAAACAACGCGGCACAACGGAGCGCACAGATTTCCGCAGTACGCTCTATTGGAATGGTCATGTAAAAGTGGATAGAACGGGTACAGCGACCCTCAAATTTTTCACTTCCGATGCGATTACCTCCTTCAATATCACCGCCGAAGGTATCGGCACAGACGGTACGGTAGGGCGTGCTACGCACAAATTTTTCGCACAATTGCCCTTTAGTATGAATGCCAAAATTCCGGTAGAAGTCGTGACGGGCGATAAGGTAAAAATCCCCTTGACTTTCGTGAATAATACCGATGAGGAAATACTCGGCGATTTGGATTTTACCATTCCCGATGGCTTTAAAAAAACGTCACAACTTCCTCAAAATCTGACACTTGCACCGCAAGCAACACGCACGAGTTATTTGGAGTTTTTGGTGGAAGAAGCCTGTGATAAGACCGAATTTGGCGTGGAATTATTGAGCAATGGTTTTGCGGATGCAGTGCGTCAGCCTATACGTTCAGTGTCGCGTGGATTCCCTGCGGGATTGGCATTTTCTAATCAGGAAATGGATGCGACTTACGAGGTTGATATTAATGATGTGGTCGATGGTTCGTTGGAAGTGACGCTGACGGCTTTCCCGGATTTGGCGGGTGAATTAATGTCGGGTTTGGAGTCGATGTTGCGCGAGCCGCATGGCTGTTTTGAGCAAACTTCTTCGGCGACTTATCCGAATATTTTGGTCTTACAATATATGAATGAAAGCGACCAAATCAAGCCCGAAATTGCCGAGCGAGCAAAGAGTCTGATTGAAAGAGGTTATAAGCGTTTGACTTCTTTTGAATCAAAAAGTGGCGGTTTTGAATGGTTTGGAAAAGACCCTGCACACGAAGGTTTGACGGCTTATGGCTTGATGGAATTTACGGATATGCAGCAAGTTTGGAATGGCGTGGATAGCGAAATGATTGACCGCACCGCCAAGTGGCTGATGAGCCGACGTGACGGTAAAGGCGAATTTGAACGCAACCCACGCGCCCTACATACCTTTGGTCTGACGGACAATGCGACGATGAGTGCCTACATCACCTACGGCTTGACGGAAGCAAATTACGATGGATTGAAAAAGGAAATTGATGCGGCATACAAACACGCACTTAGTTCTAAAAATCCTTACGCAATGGGTCTCGCAGCTAATATTTTATTGAATAAAAAAGATAAAAAACGAGGTGCAGAAGTGTTAGGAAAATTAATGAAATTGCAAGACGAAAATGGGGCATGGACACATAATGACCAACACAAATCCGGTCCGGGTTCGCAGGGAAATGCTTTGCGTATTGAGACGGCTTCACTCGCGTTGATGGCATTATTAAAACAGGAAAAACCCGATGTGCAGACGACTAAAAAAATCGCTGATTTCATTCGCAATTCAAAGGGCGGCTATGGCGGTTTTGGCAATACAAATAGTACGGTATTGGCTTTGCGCTCGCTGATTGCTTACACCAAATTTGCGAAGCAAACACAAGAAAGCGGTGAGGTCGAATTTTTAGTAAATAATAAAAAAGTCGCTACACAAAAATACGAAAAAGGGCATAAAGGGGAAATTCAAATTGCTGATTTACAAGAATTTATAAAGGAAGGTACACAAGATTTGGCAGTACGATTTAAAGGTACAAAGAATGCCTTGCCTTATACTTTGGCGATTAATTGGAACACTACCCTACCCCACTCGAATGACGAATGTGTGATTGATTTGGACACCAAACTCAACACCAATCGCGCCCGCGTAGGCGAAACCGTCCGCCTAACGACTACGATTAAAAACAAAACCAAGGAAGGGCAAGCCATGACGCTCGGTATCGTCGGGCTACCCGCCGGATTGACCGCACAGCCCTGGCAATTGAAGGAGATTTTGGATAAGGAAATCGTAGATTTTTATGAGATTATCGGAAATAATGTGGTCTTCTATTTCCGCGATATGGCTCCGTCGGAAACGCATACCATCAACTTGGATTTGAAGGCAGAAATGCCCGGTGAATTTGATGCGCCGGCATCGTCGGGTTATTTGTATTATACGAATGAATTTAAGGATTGGGATAATGTGGAGACGGTGGTAATTACAAAATAAAATTGACGTAGAGACGCGATTAATCGCGTCTCTACATCATTATAAATCATTGATATTTAGGATTTTGATAATTCAAATTAGCAATGTGGTCAAAATCTTTATCATTATCAGAAATAAGCGTCATCCCCAAAGCAACGGCAGTTGCGGCTATAATGGCATCGGGAAGTTGTGTACGATATTGTTTGCGTATTTGAATGGTTTGGTTGGCAATATCTTCGTTAATAAAAATGATATTAGACCGACTGATAAAATCCACATAAATATCCAGATCAGATGGATTTGGTGGATTCCACGATAAGAGTTCTATCTTGGTAATCATAGATATATTTGACTCTACTGCAAGTATAGCATCCATATATTCAAGCCCTTGCACCGGAAATTCTTGGGTAAGATATTTAATTACTGCACAAGTATCTAAAAGAAATCTCGTTCCCATTCGGCTTTTAATTGTTGTAGTTGATTATCAATTTCTTTTTCTGTCATTGGAGTAACTTTTCCTCTCAATGCAGGAATCCCTGTGGTTGGTTCTAAGGCTTTTTCAAGTGCCTTTCTAATCATCCCTATCCCCATAGCTGTATCCAATAAATCAAAAGGCACTTCGGCGGATAGATGTCCGTTTCTTTTATTCATCCATTCGTAAAAAGCATTTTTATCCTTAAAAATACGATAACCTTTTGAATACAAATTTGAAATGAGCAGGAGATTGGAAGAAGGTAGTTTGGGAAGTCTTTTGCCCTCTTTCAAATCATCGGGCGAAACGCATATAAGGTTTAGAAGTGTTTCAAACGAAATTTTTGTGTGATTACAAATTTCCTCTACATCACTCATTGCCAGTCCTTTGCGACCAATTTTTATTAAATCAATCGCATTAGGGGTTTTATCATGTAGAATACCTTTTACTGGTCGTGTCATATTTTACATTTTGTTGAGACAAGTTAGTGTTTTTTAGTAAATCAAGCAAATAACGAATCCACCAATAACAAAATTAACCTGCCAAGGCATATTGCAAACTCATATCCGCATAATTATCTTTCTTTTTTTCAATTTTGATATAATCATTTTTCAGTTGTATTTGTAGCCATACTTTTGGGTCTATCTGAAATAATTGCCCTAAAATCAGCGAAAGTTCTATACTGATAGTACGGTTGCCGGATAAGATTTTATTAAAATTGGAGGGTAAAATACCGATGTAGTTCGCAAATTTATTTTGCTTGATATTCAGCTTATCTAAATACATTCTTAGGAAATCGCCTACTGTAATTATCTCATTATCTGTTATTTTTGCATCCAGATAATTTTTAATTGTATATTCCATACGAATGAGTTCTACCTGTCTTTTTTCTTCGGACGACATGGACTTTATTCTTGCATCCAAAATTTTTCGGTGTGCTTTGTATTCTTCTGAATCAAAATCCATAGGTTCTGTCAAAGCACCCGTAAATGGTGATTCCTTATCTATGTTATGCTTCATCTTTTTTTCTGTTTAGATATTCTTCAATTAGTTTTTTTTCACCAATAGGGAAGGTATTTATTTGGTTATCAAGTATATACATGGGATTTAGCATTAGGTTTGTATAGTAAAATAAAAATACAAAAAAATTGTCAAAAATGTATAAGTTTTTGATTGAAAAAAATAACAAAACCAGATGCTTTGATAAAGCATATTCTAAATAAAAAATCGGTCAATTTCATTTGTAGGGGCAGGGCATGCCCTGCCCCTACAAATGAAATTGACCGATTTTTACTGGCTATTATTTTGTTGTTGCAATGGGAATATCATGTTCATCGCTCAATATTCGGATGACCTCACTGATGTCATTGACATGCAATCTCAACTTTAGACTGACCATTGTAAATGAATCCTCTTCTTGACTCAATAAAAAGAAATTCCTAATCAGACCATTTCTTTCTTTCACCATTACCTGTGTACGCATCGTGCCGTCGCGGATGTATAACAAAGGTTCATAATTTCTTCGCTTCAATTTTCGGGTCAGGCACTTGATGTCTTTGGCAGAGACGGGGTTGCTGTCTTCGATTTGCAAGACCCTGAGAAAGCGAATTTTCTTTGCCAATTTAAGGATTTCTTTCGTCTCCGGATCATCGGCAGCTTTACGACCTATCCATGCACCAAACCGAATTATCCAACCGGGCAAACTGATTTTGGTGGTGTTTTCTTCGTATTTATATTTATCGTAAAAATTGCTAATGGGCATATTTTGTGCGGCTGCCTGATTCATTCCCAAGAACAAAATAACCGCTATACAAGAACATGATTTTTTCATCGTATTGTTGTTTTTGAATTAAGTAATTCGGGTGACGGATTGCGAATTGTATAAACTCGCAACCCGTAACCCGCAACTCGTAACCCGCTAATTTTCAATCTTTTCGAGATGTTCTACACCGTCAATATCAAGTTGTTTGGCGAGTTGACTGATTTTATCCAAATCAATTTTTCCGAGAATACCGACCAAGACAAATTCCTCCGGGCTACCGACCAAAAGTAAGAGTTCACCAATGTCACCGTCAGCGTCATCCTTTATCCAAATTCTTACATTTTGTCCTTTATCACGGAAAGTCATCAGTAGTTCGAGATTCGAAGTGTTGATGGATTTTGCGGCATCTTTGAAGTAGGTCATCGCGTTGGTTTCGGTACGTAATACTTTGATACCTTTAAGGTCTGATGCCATGTCGAGGAAGACTTCGGCTTCGGGGTCGTCGAGTTCTATATCAATTTTTGATACCATACTAAACATCTTTGAGCTGACATAAACGACCATAAAATCTTCGTTTTCCATGTATCGCTCAAAGTAAGTATCAATAGCATCTTGTGCGTGTAGCGGCTTGGCAAATAGCGCGAAAAATATTAAACTAAAAAAAATGATATGTTTCATAATAATAATTTTGAGTTGCGAGTTGGCGAGTTACGAGTAGCGAGTTTGCTATTTCTTGTAATTCCAACTCGGGTTAATTGATTCAAGTAAAATCCAGATATATTTTAGAGAAAATTCTATTTCTTCTGTCTAATGATGTCGGTTACTTCGTTAATTTTAATTAAACCTGCTGTTGTTTTTTCAGTGCCTTCATTCATTTTAGAAGATACCAGCATGAGGGCTGCTTTGATTTGTTCGTAAGCCTCTTCTGCGTCTGCTGCTTCATCTAGTACGATATAATTAGGATTTTTTTGTTCGGGTAAAATGTAATATTCATAAGCCTGATAAGTCAAAAAACTTAGCGCGATTACCGCAGCTACACGCGCCATTACGCGATACATACGCACAACATACGGACGTTTTTCGGGTCTTGTTTTTTGTTGAATTTTTCGGTCAAATTCTTCTGAGGGCGCAATGCTTTTTTGTTGGTCATAAAATTGAAACAGAGGTTTGTATTGCACCAAATCTTCTGCAATATTTTCCTGTTGAAAATAGCGGGCGAGTTGTGCTTCTTCCTGAAGGTTGGTTTCGCCTTCAAAGTATTTTTCTAATAATATTTTGATTTGCTGTTGGTTCATAATTTTTATAATTACCTGTAAAACAAGGACTTCGGCGTACTCAAAATATACGCGAGTAACGGGCTGGATGCCGTCATTCGTCGGCACAAGAGCACCGTTCTAAGTTTTAATGCCATAAGACTCTGCGCTAATGAGTTGCTTTCTGACCTGCTTTCTGGCACGATGCAGATTGACCTTTACTTGGTCTATCGGGATGTCGAGTACAAAAGCGATTTCTTTGTAAGTCATGCCTTCGATGTCTCGCATTTGGATGACCATACGTTGTTTTTCGGGGAGGTTTTGGATGAATGTTTCGATGTGTCGTATGGTATCATCTATTTCTGTTTGTTGGTGTGGGTTAGCCTGTTGGTCTGTGGGGTTGATTTTCGTATCTAAGGCTACGTTTTGTCTGCTTTTTGCGCGTAGCTTGTCGATAGCGAGATTTTTGACCATACGCATACACCATGCGTCGGGATTCTCGAGATTTTTGAGGGAAGTTCGTTGTTCCCAAATCCGCAAAAATACTTCTTGTACAATATCCTCTGACTCCGCCGTATTGCCCGTGATACGTAGTGCAAAACGGTACAATTTGTCCTTCGTCGGAAGTATGCGATATGTGTATTCTTGCAGATTCATTACAACAACATGACGATTCAGAATTTGATTTGTTACAAGGCTATGTCAATTTTTTTTGTAAATTTTGTAAATGGGTATAAAAAAAGCGGCCAAATTTCATAAAAAATTTGACCGCTTGGTTATCAATAAATTAATTTGTTCATTACATTATCAAAACCTTTATTATGTTTTTAGTCAATTGAAAAAGTATAAACCCAAGTTGAATATACGCTTGTGCTATCTTCCATAAATCAAATCTCCGGGCGACTTCGAGAGGATCGTGCGTATGGTGAAGCGCGAAACCAGAGTCGTCACGACTGCAAGAATGATCAATGTAATTAGCGTATTAAGATGCCATAAATTAAAATATGAAACACCTTCCTCTCCTACCACTCTATCTGCCAGCAGGAGGTCGGCACCATAACCAAACATGGCAGCTATCAGCAATGAAAATACAAGACTGACCACCAAAAACCGTAGAATGATACGAAAATATATGCTTTGTGCTTCGCCATTGCTCAGACCAAATGCCTTGAGTGTACCAATGTTCATTTTGACTTTGGAGAGGTGCATTTTGAGTAAATTAAAAATGAATAAACTGATACTCGTCGCACCAAAACCCACCAATAGCCACGCCACGATTTTTGTAATTTTACTTAAAAAATTAAAATTTTCTTTTTCCTTGATTTGGGCAATATCTACCTCAATGGGATTAATCGCTCCCATGCGTGCAGGATTGTAATACAGGCTATCAGCAAAGGTGCGTACTTGTGCTAAGTCATTGAAATAGAGCGAAATATGATCGTAAGAAATCTTATCCCTAAGCTGTGTTGGTTCATAGTGATATATGCGTTGAATATTTTTTGGTGCATTTTTGAATTGCGGAGATTTTTGTATTGCCGTCCATATTTCATTGGTGGCAGCACCGCGAAGAGCGGGGTAAAAAGTAATGGCAATATCGTAACCTTCGGCATGAGACATGGTATGTTCGCCTTTGATTTCGTATTCGGGTTCGTTGGATTGGTATTGCGGATTTGCTTTGAAAAATTGACCGATGGCAGCAAGAGCGGCTTCTGCATTTTCGCGCTTGCCACGCACCAAGAGGTGAATATCTCTTGCATTGCGAATATCAAAGGTACTTTCGATTCGTTGCCCAACAGTTTTATAAAAATCCAGCGTATAAACCATCAGATTTCTACCCGGAATTTCTTTGACCACTGCACGTATAGGAACGGGTACGCGAAGCATCACGTCCTCATTTCGGGCAGTGTCTATCACGCTGACTGCCATGTTGATAAAAGCGGCATCTTGGGGCATATCCAAATTATCAAGCATACGTTTGGCGACAATAAGGCTGAGGTCTTGATTGTCGGACATAGCAGTGTCACCATGTAGGCGATTTTTGTCTTGCAGAAGTTCGCTGACCAAAGGGTTTTGCTTATCAGTAAATAGTACGCTGCGTCCTTTTGTGCGGATGGTTTTATTGTCTGCTACATTCCAAAATCGTAGCGGATACTGCACATTGGCAGAGACATTTTCGTAGTCAAATTCGTTGGCAAGTCGCGGGTTATTCAATCGCTCGGAGATGCGCCCTGCATTGCCACTTTCACGCCAGGGGATGCTGATGCTGACCCATTTGACAAAGGCATTATTCATTTTTTTATTTAGGTAATTGAGACTGCCATTCGCAAAACCTATCGCCATAAAAGTAAGGGCAAGTATGGTCGTCAATATCCAAAAATTGATGCGGCGTTTGCCTGCCAATGCCTTACCTTCTTTTTTGAAAAATAATGAATCGTAAGTCTGATTACTCGTGGTATCAGCAAGGGCAGATGTGGTATTTTCTACGGTTTTTTGTTGGGGTGTTTTGTATAAATCCGATAAGCGGTTTCTGAACTCCGCAGTATTGGTTTGCCATGTTTTTTTATTGAAAATATTTTGCGGAAGTATTTCCCCGTAGCCTTCGGGCGATTTGGTGATGACAATGATTTTGTCGGCGTGTTGTACGGCAAGGTCAATATCGTGAGAAACGATAATGGCAGCAGATTTTTGACCGATATTTTGTTTCAGAATACGTAGGAGTTCGTTGGCATTTTCTTCATCGAGATTGCCTGTGGGTTCGTCGCCGAAAATGACGGTGAAGTCATTATTGATGGCTCTGACAAAGGCGAGGCGTTGGCGTTGTCCGCCGGAGAGATTGACGGCAAGGGTATCGGCATTGAGTTCTTGGTTGGTTAGTCCGACTTGGTCGGCGAGTTGTTTTGCACCTGCAACGGCTTCATCTTGTCTCACGTTTTGCTTAATCATCTGCGAGAGGCAAACGTTCTCATAAGCCGTAAAGTTTTCCATGAGGTTGGTCTCTTGGAAGATAAAACTGAAGTGTTTTTTACGGACACGTGCAATTTCCACAGGGTCGTTTTTTTTCCATAATTCACTGAATTTTAGCGCATTATCAGCAAAGTGAACTTCACCGGAAGCCAATGTATTGTTCATCAGGGCAAGGGTCTCTATGAGGGTGCTTTTGCCAGAGCCGGATACGCCAAGCAGGAACACAAGTTCGCCTTGGGGAATGTCTAATTCCTTAATGTTGAGTACCGTTCTGCCTTTGTTGTAGGCACAGGCAAGGTCGCGTATTTGGAATAGGGGATTCATAGTAGTGACGAGTAAGCGAGTGGCGAGTTGTCGAATTAACGAGGGTATCGAGTGATTTGTATTCAACTTTTTCCGACCATTTAAACGATAAGTAAGGTGCGGTGACAATACGCCAATCAGGGGTTATACTTTTATTTATATTTTAAGTGTGTGGATGAAATGCTGTGCTTTGGTTATTAGTCAATGGTCGATAGTCTATAATTGATGGTTCCTTTTTCAAACTATACATCAGCACGATTTATAAAGCAATTTTTTGTAATAAAAATACTTCTTTTGATTATCATACTGACTACTTTAATTATCAAATAAATAATTTTCAAATTATTAAAAAAAAATATTTTAAATATAATTTTTATTAATTATTTGACAACTAAAGTAGTCAGTACATATAAGGCAGCTAAAGCAGCCTGTACTATTTGTTAAGGCAATACTTCTTGTGGTACCCAGTAGTAGGTTTGGTCTCTGGAGCGGAAGAAGTAGTCGGGGTTCCCGACCACTTTTTGCATGGTTTGTAGTTTTTTGTCCATGTAAAAAAAGATGTCTTGTATTTCTTCGTCGCTTACTTTTCTTCTATCTTCAAGTTCGGCTATGGTGTATTTGCTGAGTAGCTCACTGGTGGTGGGCAAACCGGTAACAATTTCAAGCACTTCTGCAGGGGTTTTGTTGGCAATTTCCTGCTTGGCTTCCGTACCGTAATATCCGATAAGGATTTGTTTGTAGGCATTAATGATTTCTTCTCTAAGTTCGCTGGGTGTATTACCTACATCCACTAATTTTTCGAGTTCTTTTTCCAATTCGTTAAACTCTTGACGTGTCAGGAATATGACATGCTTGAAGATAGGATATTCCAATTTGTCCACTTGCAAAGGCGCGTAGGCTTCTACAAATAGTTGGTAGTCCATATCTCTGATTTTTCGGAGTGTAGCAGGGTCAATATCAGGAATTTCTTTGAGGAAATATTCCAATATGGCTTCGTTGATGCCGGGCTTGCAATCTATGTATATTTTACAATCAAGGTCACGAAGGAGTCGCTCATGTTGTTTCTCAAATGAGGTGAGCATAGTTCTGATTTCCTCTTCGAGTTCTTCCTGCGACATGGCTCCGCCTTTGTCGGAATAGGTCAATGAGCCGGGCAAAAGACTTTCGATGGGATAGCGAAGGCGGAAGGTGTTGCCACTATCCTCGTACAGTGTAGGGCGTATGCCGGATCTGCCGGAGGACTCTACGATAAATTCTTTGGTTTGATTGATAAATTCATTATAAATACGTCCCGGTAATCCCTTGACATTACGGGTTTGGAAAGAGATAAACCCACATTCGGTATCTTTCATGCGTTGGATAATATCGGTACTGTTGGTATTCAAGGAACTACCTGCATCACCTATAAGTACGATGATATTGGTTTGTTTCGGGTTGAGGGTTCTAGTGGCTTTTCGGATGCCTTCGTAAAGGTCAGTGGGATCATCATTGTCTTGAGACAAGTCGGTTTTGTCTCTGTAATTTTTGAGAGATTGAATGACAGAGGAATGCTTGGAGGTAAGAGAATAACTATCTACTACGCCCTCTCCGCTTTTACCGTAAATGACCGTACCTATTTTGTATTTTTTGTCAGAATTTTTGAATAAATTGATACTGTTTTGAATGGCATTGATGATAGGCACAAAGAAGGAATGGTTACTTTGTGTACCATCAATAACGAATACTATATTGATGTTTTGTTTTTTGTCTCTGACAGTATTGTACTGTGCTTCGAGGTTGGCATGTTCCTCTGCTGAAAGGACTTTAAGGTTGCTTTTGCTATATACATCGGTGATCGCTCCGGTTTTGTAAATCTTGTTGTCGAGTTTGCTGATGACAGGCATACGCTTCCATGATGAGGGATAGCCCACTTCATATTTATCTTTATCCCATAATATTTTTTCATACTGTGCAGTTGTACCTGTTTTGAAGGCTAAAGCACCTTGATAATTATTAAATAAACTCGCCTTGACGTTTTGCCTTCTTCTTTCAGTGGCGGCACTTTGGTCATCATTGGGTTCTATACAAAGACGCTGTGACCATACCTGAGCATTTTTCTCTGATATCCAGCCTTTTATGACTTCCTGTGCGCCTGCGGAACGAGATAATTTATTGGAAATTCCTACAAGATATTTGTTATTTTCTTGTTTGAACACATATAAAAATTCAAATAATCTGACATCGTTGTCATTTTCGGTATTGGCTTCGACGGTAGGCGAATTGTAGAGGGTTAATTGCTTGTCAGTAGATTTCCCTCTGACCATATCGGCGATGCTATGCCCAACGAGTGCTTTGATGGTAAATTCCGTTTGTTTATTGACCAACGAATTGTTCCAAAGCAACAGTCTATCCTTGTCAGCCCAACCATAATAGTCGGCTTTTTTCATATTGACCTTACGCGAAACATTTGAAGATATTATGCTGGGGTCATACTTAATGAGTTCCACCCGCGTATCGGTCTCGCCAATGACGTAAAAGTTTTCCATGAAATTTATGGTTTTACTTTTAGTATCGCTATTGGCGGAGGTATAAGTGATATTGTTGTCTCTGTCTGAATGTACCACCCAATCGTTTCTTGGTCCGGCGGCGTTAAGTTTGTTTTGGACACCGTTGGTACCACTACCGGTAGGTTTCATAAATTGTGTAGGGATCTGTACAATTTTTGCTCTTTTAGGTTTTTGTGCTTGCACGGTAGTTATACTAAGTGCTAAAATACATGCGAGTAGTGCGGATATTTTCAGAATAAGGTATTTCATAACTGCTCTTGATTTGTTAATGATCATTGTAAATCATTAGGGGATTGCTGTTAATTAATTTCGTTTATGTGAATATATCGGATAATGGAAAAACTAGGTAATTAGTTAATCAGGAAAAATACATTGAGATTATTTATAAAATATAATTACAATTTAAAACCTGATTTCCAAATTTCTGTTTTTCCTCAAAAACTTGCTTATACTACTTTACAACAAAATCGGTGTATGAAATGCGCTAATGTGTGTGGATGAAGCGTCATTTATACAGGAATGATGTTGTAGGTAATTTTCATTTTTACCTGATTGGCAGCATATTGCAAAGTTTCTTTAATTTTATTGAGTTTGAGTTTATCGTCTTGATTGTTGTTGATATACAAGTTGACGGTTATATTTTCTTCAAAGCCAAGGGTTTGTGCAAATTCATTGGATAGCATGGCTATCATGGCTCCGGCTTTTTTTTCTAAGGAGGAAGCGTACCTATTGGTCACGAAAAAGTGAAAGCTGACTTGCCCGTTGACTTCAAAAACATCGTCGTAGAGTACTTCGCGTATGAGTTTCTTCTCGGCAAATTTGTTGCTCGGAAGCGGGGTGTCATTTTCGAGCAGGTTGTTGAGCAATTTGCTGACATCTTCGGGTTCGGTCGTGGTACGCGGACTTTCACCATTGCTGGCGTAGAGTATCAGTCGTCCATTGTCTTCAGCTATTTTTGTGGCTCGTTGTTCTATCAGTTCTATTTGTTTTTGCGATAAGCCATCGGTGGGTGTAGGACGACTATTATCGACATAAATAAAATCGAAGGTCTTGTAAGCCTCGCCTGCCTGTGCTTGTAACAAAGGTGTACATACTGTATGTAAAAATAATGCCAAGATTATATGTTTCATGGTGCGATGTGTTTTATAGTTCATAGTTGATGGTTCATGGTGTTTTAGCACTTCACTAATTATTGTTCATAAATAGTAATCAGCGTGACTATGCCATTTTCTTGGGTAATTTGCACTTTATCAATTCTTTTTTGTTTTTCGGGAATGGTAATATCCTGACAATAATTGTACAATTTTTCGGATGTTGTTGTACTGTTATTGACGATATTGACCGGAGTATTGTCGTCGGCTATTTTGATAATTTTATCATAGTCGTTTCCAAGATTTTTGTTGCGAATGATGGCATCAAGCGATGTTTTGATGGTTCTTTCATTATCTTGTTTTTGGTTAGCAAATCTTAATTTCTCTTCTTCGGCTTCGCGTTTTTTTCTGGCTTCTTCGGCTATGGCTGCCAGTCTTTCTTTTTCGGCTTGGGCTGCTTTATCGCGTTCTATTTGTGCTAATTTATCCTTTTCTGCTTGCACTTTTCTTTCTTCTTCCAATTTTGCCAACCTTTCTTTTTCTAATTCCGCTTTTTTCTCACGTTCTATTTTTGCCAATCTATCGCGTTCAGCTTGCGCTAATTTATCCTTTTCTAATTGGGCTAATCTGTCTTTTTCGGCTTGCGCTTGTCTTTCCTTTGTTAATTGAGTTTGTCGGTCGCGTTCTAATTGAGCTAATCTGTCACGCTCCGATTGCGCTTGTCGGTCTATCTCCAATTGCGCTAACCTGTCTTTCTCGGCTTGCGCTTGTCTTTCTTTATTTAATTGAGCTTGTCGGTCGCGTTCTAATTGGGCTAATCTGTCACGCTCGGTTTGGGCTTGTCGGTCTATCTCCAATTGGGCTAACCTGTCTTTCTCGGCTTGCGCTTGTCTTTCTTTATTTAATTGAGCTTGTTGGTCGCGTTCTATTTGGGCTAATCTGTCGCGCTCCGATTGGGCTTGTCGGTTCAATTCCGCTTGTCGTATATCACGTTCTATTTGTGTTTTTTTGTCTTTTTCCGCTTGCGCTTGTTGTGCTAACTTCTCTTGTCTTTCTTTTTCTATTTGTGCTAATCTATCTCGCTCGGCTTGCGCTTCGGTTTCTATTTCTTCTTGCTTTATTCTTTGTTCTTCTTGGTCATTAATAGCCTTTGTATTCACTTTTTGAGGTACTTGTAAAGGCTTGGTTGCAATAGGCTTTGACGCAACGGTTTCCAGCGCACATTTTTTATATACAATAAAAGAAAGCACAATAAGTGCAATACTAATCATTATAATTGTTATAGTCCTGTCCATCTGTTGAGTCTTATTGTAATATTTTCAATAGGTTTATAACCCATTGGAGAAGAATGAAAATGCAATTTTTTTTGGTCGCACTGAAATATAGCCGTTTTTTAATTAACCAAAATTATTTTATAATTTATTTATTATTAAAAACTAATTATTTATAAATATTTTTTATTATAAAATGATTTAAAATGCCCTTATTTCAGTAGAACCTTTTTTAATAAAAATATTTTTTGAAATAATTTAATTAAAAAATATGTTATGATAGTAAAATTAAATCATTAATCACGAATTACTACCACCACTACTGTTCTGTAATTTTTAATCCTGTGGCTTTACCGCTGGCATCCTTGCCCAATACTTGAACATTTCTGATGCGTTGTCCACCTTGTATATTTAAATTATTATAATAATCGTGAAATGATTTTTCAATTTGTATGCCACTCTTTACAATCTGTACGGTCATTTCTTCATCAGCTATATTGGGCAATAAATCATTATAATAAATATTTGTCTTTTGTTCGCTGTTTGTACTTATTGCAATTTCCTGAAATTTATTTTTTAAGTTCGTTGCCAAATCTACTGTCGGTGCCGGTAAAATGGTCGAAGGTGGTGAAGTTACTATATCATCAGCTACTCTTTCATTACCTGCAACTACAGGAGGTGGTGGAGGTGGAGTCACTATTTGTGCCGGAGCGATACTTATATTCCTAGTTGCTACATTTCTGCCTGTACCATTGACCGACAGCGTGACCCTGTAATTGCCTGCGTAATTATATACATGTGCGGGGTTGCGCTCCTGCGAAGTATAGTTATCGCCAAAGTTCCAAAGCCAGCTCGTTGCATTGGGTGTTTGGTCATTAAAATATACCATTTCGCCTGCTCGTGCATTGGGATTACGAATGCCGAATGTAGCGATATTCGTTGAGCCTCCCGTATTTATCGGTATCGGTTTTTTACAATCTTTTACTGTAACGGTCAAGGTAGAGGTCAGTTCCCCTTCGCCATTGAGCATACGTTTGACGGTGTATGTGCCGGGATTTTTGTAGGTATGACGCGGATTGGGCAATACAGATGTATTGGCATCGCCAAAATCCCACCACCATGCGGAAGCGTCTTGTGTATTGTCATTAAATTCAAGAACATCCGATACGCAAGCCTCTTTTTTTGATACAGATATTTCGCCCGATACAATTGTAATATCATCGTATATATCTTCATTTACGGTCGTATCTGTCACCTCGACTACGAGTTTATATCTACAGCCTTCATTTATCCTGACCTCCACGTCCTGTTCTCCCGCTTTTTTGAAGGTAAATGTAGGCGCAGGTTCTTTGGACTTTTGCCCGTCTTTTGTGTGCCATTGATAGGTAGAATTTTCGGGTAATTTGCCAAGTGCTGCTACCGAAAAATGTACTTGCTCGCCTATCTCATAGCTTGTTTGTGCTGTCTTTATGCTTACATCAGTCGGGCATACCGGCTTTTTCTTAAATACGGCTATGCCAATGAAAATCAAGGCAATCAATGCCACTGCCATAATCGCCATGACGATGTTTCTATCCATTTTTTATATTATTTTAATTAGGCAATGGTCGATAGTCCACAGTCGATAGATAAAATTGTTTTATGTAAAAAACAATTTTAAGGATTAACCGGACAAAATTCGGACATTATCCAAAATTCAAAAGAAATAGCTTATAAGTATATCCCTGATTGATGTAGAAAAGTAAACACCAATTGTTGTCTAATTTTTATAATTTGAATGATAAACCTATATTTAGTCCGAAATTGGAATATCCTGCACCTCCGTTGAGCGGCGAATTGTACTCGCCTTTTCCTTCACTGTTAATCAGGTCGGTAATTCTGTAACCGTCTGTATTGCCGCTGCTCAGGCTACCGGAGGTATATTGACCGCCTAAGAGTACAGACATTTTATCCGAAAGGCTAAAGGTCACACCTATTCTTCCTAACAGACCAATATGGGAGGAAAAGTCTATTTTATCATCCATGCTGACTGCTTCTATATCTGTACCGAGATTCAGAGTAGGATCTTGAAACATGCGGACATTACCCCGATTTAATGTATCGTTATGAATAGGATTTGCATTGGTATTATCGTAACCATAATTCACACCATCAGCACTATAATATATAGCTTCATAATCAATTGTACCACCACCAAAAGTGCTTTTTGCCGAAGAGGATAGATTGTACAAAATACCTAGATTGGCGAATACGCCAATTTTATCGTTTATATCCGTTTTAAATTTCAATAATAAAGGAATACCTATATTAGTGACGGTATATTCTTCGGTGAGGTTGGCAATGCTTACAACTCTTTCGTAATCCTGCCCGGATACACCATTGTACGCATCAGACCAGTATCTGGCTTCAAAATTATTGACATCAAATTTGCCCCCCATACGATTGAATAAGATACCCGCACCGATGCCTATATTATTGGTAAAAAAGTAATCCACCTCTGCCCCAAAACTAATGCCCGAACCGCCACTTCCGGCAATGGCATTTTCCGTCACACCACGATTGATGCCATAATCAAATTCGACTCCTCCTGCATCGAAGCTGCTTCTGCCAAGTCCGGCAATGAGGTCAATATAAAGACCTCTGCCGTCTTTATCTTTCTCCTCAATGCTTATATTGACCTTTGCTTCAATGCATGCTTTTTTGGTGTCACATACTTTATAGGTAAATTGGTCACTTGTGGCTTCCGTAATTTCATTTGCGGTGTATGTCCACCTACCATTGGCATTGGTTTTTAGTGTACCTTTTGAAGGTCCACTGACTTTGGTGTAGGTCAGTTTATCTCCATCAGAATCTTTACAGCTATCGTTAAGATTAATACTTATGGTTTCGCCGGATTTTACTTTTATATCAATGTTTTTGGCTATCGGTGCTTCATTTTCCGGTATCGGTGGTTTTATGGGTTCAGTGGTCAAATTAGAGATTTTTACATAGTTCAGTTCTCTGTCCATTTCAAGGTTGAGTGTCACGTCAGATGTTTTGAGGTAGTAACCGCCCTTTTCCTTCTTAGCTCTGAATTGTCGCTCCATAAATACTTTGGCTTTGCGCTTATCCAATTCGCTATAATCTGCCTGTAATTTGGAGACTTTTATAGTCATACCCTGTCCATAGCGTTCCATGAGATCGGCGGTATATTGGTCAATGTTTTGCTCTTTGAGTTCTCCTCCACCGTCTTCTGTTCTTTGAATAGCAACCTCGTCGGTTATCTTCGCGCCTTCCACAAAGAGGTCTTTGAATGCCTGTACTTTCTCCGGCGAATATTCCGTGCCGCCCAATTCGGTGAGTTCGCAATTGTTGATATAATTTTCGATGAGTTCGTCAATTTGGTCGGCTACCTTACGACGTTCCTGCCAGTCCAGTTTTTGTGCAGAAACGACATTGAATATAAGTATAAATGACGATATAAAAAATAATGTCTTTTTCATATTTTTGTTTTCGATTGGTGATTTGTTTTTACCACTAAGGACACGAAGTACACGAAAGTCGAACTAACGCAAAAGAGAACTAAGTTTGTCTAAAAAACTCGTTATCAAATACTTGTGTGTCTTAGTGTTAGTTTTATTTTATAATAATTTTTTCAGTCAGCAAAATACCTTGGTTGCCCGTAATGCGAACAAAATACATCCCGCTGTTGAGTTGAGATATTGCTACCGGAACACGCTCTACGAAATTGAGTTTATCGAATTGCCGATAATATACCTCTCGTCCGAGTGCATCGTAGAGGTGGATGTCTAAGGCTTTGTCGTCATTGCCCGTCAGTTCCAACTGAAATGTACCGTCATTGGGGTTGGGAATGACTTGTAGATGGAGGTCACCGTAGTCAACAGGCTCTTCGGGGATGATTTTCATAAAGGGGTCGTCGGCATAGTATAGTTTTTGGGTACAATCCATACTATCTTTTACAATGACCCAATAGTAGTAGTTGTCAGTATCCAAACCACTTGATACATAATTTTGATAGACTTCTCCTACCAGTTCTTCGGGGCATAAAGTTATTTTATCTTCTCTGCCCCATTGGTAGGAATCAAAGTCGTTGCGGTTGCAGAAGAGGGTGTTGGTTTGTCCGATGCGGAGGATTTTGGTGTTGGGGTCAGAGGTATTGCTCCATGTAGGTGATTCAGATATTTGATTACTGCAAGTACCTAATGCGTAAGTCAAAACTACATTGGTCGTTCCTCCAGTATTCATAAGCTCTAATGCAGCACATCCATCCTCATTTTCCACTCCGTCAAGGCTACCATTTACTGACCAAGTATAGGTATAATCCGGCAATGGATTTTCTACACTTACTGTAATCACCTGACGGTCATCGCAAAGCCCTTGAAGAGAAGGGGTATAACTAATTGTAGGTGCTTGGAGTATGGCTAATGTAAGGGTTACTTCACTAACCTCATGACAACCTGTATTATCAAATTCTAATCTTGCAAATACTATGGTATCACCGGAAGTATAAGGGCTTGGTATTGGATCATTGCCCGATTCGGCATTAGCCATAGTCGTGTGGTAGGTTACGCTGCTGACTCCCTGTTGCCCACCTACGTCTGCATCTGCTTGAGTTAAATTAAACTCTCCCATACCGGAATTATTATTATCACAAGATGTAACATTTGCATTGGAGGCAGTTGGTGGGGTGATGTTTTGGACTACAGTTGCACTACCAATAGCCGTACAGCCATTTGCATTATCCGTAATTGTCACCATGTATGTTCCCGGCATATCAACACCTAAAGTTGCTCCTGTATTTCCATTTCCCCAATCGTAACCCGGTGTTCCCGTAACCGTTGAGCCTGATGCGTTGAGTGTGACAGTGGTTCTGTCACAAGTGAGGGTATCTGGTGTAGGTATTATTGGGGTCGGGTCTATTGTGGATTCGCCTATCTCTACACTTGTTGTTCCCATACAACCGTTATTATCTGTAACTGTCAGGGAGTAAGTATTGGGAGTTGTCACATCTATCATTTCTCCACTTACACCTGTACTCCATGAGTACGTATAATTGGGAACTCCTCCACTTGCGCTTCCCATTAGGGTTATTTCAGTTTGTGTACAGGTAAGTGTAAGGCTGCTTGGACTTATTGTAGGAACGGGCATTGGTGATCCTGTCACCATGACTGTTGCTGTATCTGTACATCCGTTATCATTACGAGTTACAGTAAGCGTGTATAGACCTATTGCAGATACATCAATAGACATTCCTGTACCCGTAAAGTTATTTGGTCCTGTCCAACTATAATCTACATCCTGCGTGCCTGAACCTCCTGTTAATGTTACGGGTTGATTATTACAAGCGAGTGTACCACTTGCTGTGGCTGTGACGTTGACTGGTGGGAGTGTATTTTCGTTTATTATAACTTGTTTTGTGGTGGAGCACATATTTTCATCCGTAACCATTACTGTGTAAGTACCGGATGCTGTTATTTGTGTGCTGCTAGGGTCGTTCATTCCCCCTATATTATTCCAGTCATAAGTATAAGTACCTTGTCCATTAACTACTGCTTCTGCCGTAATGGTATTTAAGTCACAAGTAATTGTTGTTTCGTTAGGGGTTAAATTTATATTAAACATAGGTACTAGGTTGACATTTAAAGTCACCTCTTTTACCGAGAAACAACCATTACCATTCACAGCTTCTAATCTGGAATAAATAATTCCGCCTGATGTTGAATAAGGTAGAGAAGTATCTATATTCAGCATACCCGCGTCTGCTTGTGCCTGTGTTTCGTGAAAAGTGACTAAATGCCCCGCATCACCATTATCCGCTATTCCATTTCCATTTCCATCATTATCAATATCATTACGAAGTTCAGATAAGTCAAAGAATCCCATATTGGCATCATTACCACAAACAGTAAGCATGACAGGATTGGCTACGGGTGGAGTTGTATTTTCTGTCATTTGGAAGTTACATGAACATGGGTCAAGTCCACTGTTGCTTACATAATTAAATAATATCATATAGTTGCCCGACATTGTTGCTCCTTCTATGTCGAACTCTGCATTATTAATATTCGGAATTACTCCCATTTCTTCTGTACCATCTGGATAAACCAAATCAAAATTGAGTACACTTGAGCCACCATTCACAGTTGCAATCAACATATCTTCATTGCAGGTTAATTCATTTGCTGTGATGATTACACCACAACAGGCTTGTCCTCTTACCTGATGACAAATCAGCATAAAAAAGAGGCATAATACATTGCATTTTAATATAAATCGTAAATGAATATTCATAATTTAACTTTTGAAGTTTAACATTTTTTATAAGTATAAAAAAAATAAAGTGAGTACCTTTGCAAAAAATAATTTATTTTAATCAAAAATATTATGAAAAAACAAATTTTAACAACACTCGCTTTATCTTTAAGTTTAATACTGACATTAAATTGCTGTAAGAAAGATGACGAAAATACTTCAAATGAATTTCCCATTAAGTTAGTAATGACAGGTATTGAGAATCAAAGTGATGCTTTACTTAGGACAATAGATGGTGATACTTCCGCTCCCTCTTTGGGTATAACACAGGAATTATCTGATTTCATGAATGATGTTGATAAATGGGCACCAAAGGAAATTAATTTAGTAAATGATAGTTTAAGTCAATTTACTGCTAGTGAATTTGGTGAATTTTATCAACAATTCGAATTAGATAGTATCCCGTATCAAGTTGTTGGACAGTCTTACACTTTTGTTAAAACTGATAATAATCGAATCACAGAAGCTATGGGAAACAACGAAAAGTTATCTATTCCTTATCAAGCTCTTTTAAAAAGAGGTACAACAAATGGTGGAAAAATCCACATACCTACTAGCTTCGAGACCTTTCTGATTAATGACTTTTTTTCCGGTGATTCCTTAGTCTATATCACCTACGATGTCGTCTATGAAGTAGAATAATCAGAACTCTTCTTAATATATCAAAAAACACCAAAACGGCGAACCCAAAAAGTTCGTCGTTTTTTTGTATAAAAATTTCAAAAAATACAATATCAAGTAAATATTGACTATAAAAATGATAGCCAAAACAGGTAGTGAATAGTATCAGGACAAGTATGTTGGGGTCTTCGCTACGTTCAAGAAGTATGTGTATATCGGGTTATCATAAAGATAAACAAGGATATTTGTGCGCTAAATTAATCATTTGTTTTAATATTACAAAATTTTTAGGTAAAAAAAATCAATATTTGTAATAATGTAGAGGAGAGTGACGAGAAAAGAGAGGAGCGAACGGTTTAGGACAACATTATATTAGCACCATATAAAATGTCACATATCACGTTATTTTCGTAAGACTTTATAAGTATTTATGGTTTGTTTTGTACTGATAATTAACATTTTCTATCCATTGATACCTGTATGAAGAAAACCCTCACTAAGCTGTTTTTGATGACGATGTGCTGTATGACTATGGCGCATGCTCAGAGTCTGGAACCCGTTGCTTTTTCGGTAGAAAGAGGTTTTTATTCAACTCCTTTTACCTTAGCATTAGCCGTAAGCGATACATCAGCAATCATCAAATATACACTGAATGGCTCCGGTCCGACTCTACAGCATGGCAATACGTATCACACGCCTCTGAATATAACCGGTTCCACCGTTGTACGGGCTTTTGCATTGACGGATTCTGATACTACACACATCGTCACACATTCCTATATTTTCATTAAAGATATTTTTCATCAGCAAGGTACACCTGTGGGCTATACTAATAATTGGGGAAAGTATCCGGCAGACTATGAGGTAAACCCCGATATTGCCAATGCCCCACAGTACGCTTCCATGATAAGGGAGAGTTTTAATGAATTTCCTACCTTGTCGCTGACCCTCAACTCCGAATATTTATTCGATGACAGCATCGGGATTTATACCAATTCTGAGGAGCGTGGCATAGATTGGGAGCGAGCTACTTCAGTGGAAATGATATTTGCCGACGGCACACCGGGATTTCACGAAAATGCAGGTTTACGAATTATGGGCGGTATCACACGCAATCCCAAGCATTATAAAAAACACAGTCTGCGCTTATTATTTAAGTCACAATATGGTGCAAAAAAACTGGAATATCCCCTATTCGGAGAAGGTGGAACGGACAAACACAACACATTGGTACTTAGGATGGTGGGGCAATTTAATGTCAACGACCATCGCCCATATCAATGCGAAAAAACGCAGATTGCCAAAGACCAGTTTGCCCGCGAATTGCAGCTCAAAATGGGACATCCCGCAGCACGCGGACGTTTTGTACATGTCTTTTTGAATGGTTTGTATTGGGGCATGTACAACCTCACTGAACGACCTGATGCGGCTTATATGGAAGAATATTTTGGTGGTGACAAGGAAGATTATGATGCCCTCAATTCATTGGAACCTGTGGACGGAGACTCTCTGGCATGGTACAAAATAGTAGAACTCGCCGACAATGGACTTACATCAGATTCTGCTTATCAAAATATTCAACAATACCTTGACCTCGATAATTTTTTCGATTATATGATACTCAATCATTGGGGAATCAATTTGGATTGGGATTATCATAACTGGTATGCCGCAAGAAAAAGAGAGGATGGCGCAACATTCAAATTTTTCAGTTGGGATGCTGAATTTATATTGGCGTACTTTGATGAAAGCTATCAGAAGCAGGTCTATGAACAAAGCACTTATCCGCATCCGCGTCATATTTTTCATAAATTAATGGAAAATAAAAATGCGAAAATACGCTTTGCAGACAGAGTACAATGTCATTGTTATGGCAATGGTGCGCTCACGCCCGAAAATACCGTACCGCATTACCAAAAATTATCTGATGAGGTTAAAAATATCTCCGTAGCCGAAACCGCACGTTGGGGAGATGCTACCGGCATACAATACACTTTCAACGAACACATCCAACCTACCACAGAGGATTTACTGAACAATCAATTACCTGTTCTTACTGATAAATTACTGAAATTTTATCGTTCAAAAGAAGCCATACCTTATTTACGTGGCGTGGAATTTAATATAGAGGGCGGACTTGTGTTACCTACACAAATCATACAGCTATCCAATCCCAATCCCATAGGAGATATTTATTATACTACTAATGGTGCTGACCCGCGCACTGAATCGGGTGAACTATCCACTTCAGCTACTTTATACACTGCTCCTATCACTATCAACAGTGCTGTAATGGACATAAAAGCAAGGGTGCTGCTCAATACTATTATTCCTACAACACTCGAATGGTCGGCAATGTGTCCGAAACGTTTTTTTCAATATCAACCTCTTAATAAGCTCGTTATCAATGAAATACATTATAATCCCGACAGCTTATGCAGCAATGGATTGACCGATGAACTGGATTATATCGAACTCACTAATGTCGGAAACACCACACTCAATCTCACAGATGTTTATTTTTCCAAAGGTATATCATACACTTTTCCTTACGGTACTGTTTTGAATCCGGGTGAGTTTTGGGTCATTGCCGAAAATATAGATTCTTTTGCTTTGCATCATGGTTTTGCGCCTGATGATCAATACCTCGGCGCATTGAGTAATGGTGGCGAAACCCTTGTGCTAAACGACCCCTTCGGTAATCAACTCAATTCAGTAGCTTATGATGACAATACCCCTTGGGATGCATACCCCGATGATGGCGGTGCTTCCCTCGAACTATTATATCCAACCCTAAACAATAGCAATCCCTTGAACTGGTTTAGAGCCAACCGAGATTGTGACGGCACGCCCGGAACGACCAATTCCCGAAACTGCCAAAGCACCCAAGAGCGGATTGTCATCAATGAAATCAATTACAATTCACAAACCGACACCGATCCGGGTGATTGGGTAGAATTGTACAATCCAATGCCTTATACATTAGACTTATCCGGTTGGCAATTTTTTGATGAAAATAACGAATTTATCTTTCCGGCAGATGCTTCACTTGCCTCCGGCGAATACCTCGTCCTTGTCGAAGATTCAACGATGTTCTCCGCTATATTTCCTAATGTGCATAACTATCTCGGAAGTTTTGGCTTTAATTTGAGTGGAGGCGGAGAGCGCATTACTATCTTTAATGATGATATGTGCCTTGTCGATTATGTCATTTATGATGATGATACTCCATGGAATATCATACCCGACGGTAACGGACCAACATTATCGCTGATTGATCATAGTTTTGATAATGCCAACTCAAGTTCATGGATACCTTCCGAACAACTCGGTGCGCCCTATGGCACACCGGGCAGAGCCAATACACCTTGTCAGCAAGTCAATATAACACTACCTGAAATGTGCCTTGCTCAAACCCTTACCTTCACCCCCGATGTCATACACAACGAAATGGAATATCAGTGGTTCTTCACAGGCGGTACACCAAACGCGGCACAAGGCAGTACCGCTACCGCAACTTGGGATACGCCCGGAAATTATACCATACAATTAATTACCACATATTATGAATGTACTAAAGTAAAAACTTGGAATATAGAAATTATCAATTGTGCTAATGCTCCGATTGCCAACTATGATTTTTATATGATTGATGAAGATATTATTCTTCAAAATAATTTTACTGACAATGATCTGCCTTCAAGCAATGGCACACTAATCGTTATCACCAACCCAATTAGCCCACCTGTCAATGGCGAATTATCCATAGATCACGATGGCACATTCAAATATCAAAGCATAGCAAACTATCATGGCGCTGATAATTTTTCTTATGAAATTTGTAATGGTTCGGATTGTAATAATGCTACCGTAAATATTCATATCAATGCTGTCAACGACAGCCCTTCTGCCAATAACGATACAATTTTTGTCGCAATAGATTCCACCATACAATATAATATCCTCACTAATGATACAGATATAGACGGCGACAATTTATCAATCAATTTACCACCACTCGTCGCCGGTACTAATGGACAAATAAGCGCAACACCCTCTGGGGATATATCCTACACCCCCAATGTCGGTTTTTCGGGTACAGATACTTACACTTACGAAGTATGTGATAGTGGACAACCACAATTATGCTCACAAGGACAAATCGTATTTTTTGTGCATCCCCCCTGTGTAGATATACAGCTACATGCCATGCTCGAAGGTGCATACAACTCAAGCAGCGGATTGATGAACACCATACTAAATACTCAACGAAAATTATTGCCCGGACAAATCCCCTCCAGCCCCTTAGTTGTTCCCACTCCACCCGGTCAACCCTACAGTATAGCACCTTGGAATTACACAGGTATAGAAGGTCATAATTTCACAAATGCTGATTATCATAATGACATCGTGGATTGGATACTCATCTCCTTTCGCACCAGCCCTCAAGCCTCCTCTAATATTGCTACAACTGCCGGACTCCTACACAGCAACGGACATATCGAACTACCCGATAGGTGTGCGCTATACTCATCACAAAGTCACGATTCTCTATATATCCTTATCCGGCATCGCAACCATATTGGCATCATGTCACCCCATAAGATTCCTGTTTTGAATGGCACAATTCAGTATAATTTCACTTTGCAAAACAGTTATAAAGACCCAACTTCGTATGGACAAAAACAACTGGACATAGGAACTTGGGGAATGTATTGCTGTGATGGCAACCAATTCGATTTTCCCAGTTTTGATATTAATGGAAATGACAAAACAATATGGTATGATAATAATGGATTTTTTGACAGATACATACCTGCTGACTATAATATGGATGGTGACATAAACGGTGCAGATAAAGCAAAATGGAACATTAATAATGGTATTTCATCTAGAGTTCCCAAATGACTCTGACAAGTTCATCTAAATCATAAAAGTTTTGACACTTTTGGAATCTGATTTTAAAAATCAAAACAAAATTTAAATACTCCGTTTGCTAAATTTCAAAAAGTTTGGTCTCCGATAGCTATCGGAGAAGTAATGTACTGATTTTTAGACAGTTACAAACTTTAGTGCCTTGCCCACGTTTAGCAAACTTGAAAAGTTTACCAAACGGGTTACTTATATTTTGTGTAAAATTAATATCGTATGAAGTGTTAACCAATCAGATAAACTTGTCTAGTAATTCAAATCAAAATGAATCGGTAGGAAAATTTGTCTTTATCGGGATTGATGCTGTGATGATATTTCCCTAAGACTTCTAATCTGTCTTCCGGTCTTCCAAAGTCATTAAAGCCAAAGGTTTTAATAGTAAGTATTGCGCGGTCTTGGTCTTTTTGATTTCTACGAGGATTAGGTACAATAAAACCCGTGGTGTAATTGAAGAGAAAATAGTAGGCAAAACTATATCCATTAACATCGGGTTTGAGTAGGCGTTTATCAAAAAAATCATTTTTCTGTTGACAATTAGAACAACTCAAAAATAGGTTGTGCCACACATACGCAAGTAGTGGAAATTCCGTTTTCGACCTAAAATGGTCAATGGTATCACCAATTCTGCTCTTCATTGGATAACCATCGCAGTAACTACAGTGGTCTTGAGTTTGTGTGCGTAGCAATGGTAAGAGTTGATGGTTGACTTTCTTGGAGTTATATTGCGCCCAAGAGAATTTATTACTTTTCGTTGGGTTCTTATATTTGGCTTCCCATCTTTTTTCCCATTCTTTGTAATTGGCTTGTAACCAGTTAGGTGCGGGAGCTCTATCCAACTTTTTCATTCAGTATTTCGTTTTCAATAATGGTGTTGAGTTGACGCATTTCACTTTCTACAATAGTATTCAATTCCAAGCTTTGCTTTCTCAAATAATTGCCTACTTTATCCAATTTTTTCAATTTGGTTATATAATTTTTCTGATTGGCAGTACGTAAAATTTCGTCTCTGATTTCATAAAAGTCCTCAAGTTTCGTTTGTGCATCCATCCCAAATCTTTCCTCAATTCCAAATACTTCTCTCAAAATGTATGGATAGCTAAAACCTGATTCACTTTTGAATGACTTTTCCATAGTCGCTTTATTACCTTCTAATCGAATGGGATGAATCCACGCATCATCCACCGAATTGACCACAAAAGGCGAGTGCGTGGTAACAAATATTTGAGCATTTTTAAAGAGTTTTTGTACGATAGGCAAAATATTTCGTTGCCATTTCGGATGAAGATGTACTTCTATTTCATCCAAAAATAAAAACAATCGACGTTCAAAAATCGGCGTATCGTCCACCCATTTCAATTCATCTAAGCGCATCATTAAATCTGCAATCCAACTGATGAGGGAGCGCATGCCGTCCGGCAATACATCAAAATCTAATAGTGCATTTTCTGTTTTTACATATAAATTTAATGGGTCTAAACCGATTTCAAATTCAAGAGTTTGTCCAAGTATTTGACTTAAAATATTTTCAAGGTCAATTACGGTTTGTGCGTATTTTTTGTGGGCTTTTTTATCACCTTTTTCTTTGGCAATGGAGCGTTTAGAGATGTTGTTGGCTATCCATTGGTTGATGTTGTAATCGTCTGATTGTCTATCTTTTACAAAAAATAGAGAGTCATACAGTGCATTCCCTTTAAATTCTCTTACTCCATTTATTTTACTGCCTTGAATATACCTATAACCAGAGTATGCAAAAGCAGCAAAGTCAAGTATAATATTACTTTCTGTTTTTCTAAGAACATCATAAATATGGACTTTGCCCTTATTGCCCTTGTCTACATGAAGCATATTGCAATTTTCACAACCATATACCCTGACTTCTTCATCCCCTAAATTAACCAAAACCTCGCTCTTGGGAAGTTTTTCATCTTCTGAAGATTTATCCTGCATACTATTGTAATATCGAAATCTTTTGTAGAGAAAATTACCCTTTATATCATGTAATACATTATCGTCCCCGAAAGCACTTGCCAACCCATACAAAATAGTAGATTTCCCGCTACCATTCGGTCCGGTAATAATGTGAATTTCCGCTTGGTCATCTTTGCCTGTCGGCTCAAATTCAATCAATTCATCATCAAAAACCCCGATATTTTTAAAATGTATGCTTTCTATCCTCATAAATGTCGCTTTTATGGTACAACAATTTTGCTAAACTAAAGTTATTCCACCAACTTTGCAAATATTTCACAATATACGTCAGCACATTAGCACGTCCACACATCAGCACATAATAAATGTTAAAAATCGCCTTCTCACCGGTTTACAAATACCGCTTACCGGACGGACATCGTTTTCCGATGATGAAATACGAATTACTACCCGAACAATTGCTGTATGAAGGAACGATTACCGAAGAAAGTTTTTTTCATCCTAAACCACTAAAAGAGGAAGTCATTTTACGCACACACACCCGCGAATATTGGGAAAAACTTAAAAACCTCGCCCTCACGCCACGCGAAATTCGCAAGATAGGTTTTCCACTTCGGCAGGATTTGGTGCATCGTGGAACGATTATTTCACAGGGTACGATTGACTGTGCTTTGTACGCTATGAAGCATGGTGTCGCACTCAATGTGGCGGGTGGCACACATCATTCATTTACGGATAGAGGCGAGGGTTTTTGTTTGTTGAATGATATTGCGATTGCTTCTAATTATTTGTTGGACCATCAATTAGCACAAAAAATACTGGTTGTGGATTTGGATGTACATCAAGGCAATGGTACAGCGAAAATTTTTGAAAATGAACCGCGTGTATTCACTTTTTCGATGCACGGTGAGAAAAATTATCCGCTCCACAAAGAAAAATCTGACCTCGACATCGGCTTGCCCGACGGCACGACAGATGAACCTTACCTCAAAATTTTATACGAAACCCTAGCACAACTCATTGACGAAGTCCAACCCGATTTTGTCTATTATCTCTCCGGTGTGGATATACTCAAAACCGACAAATTAGGCAGACTCGGCATGACCCTCGAAGGCTGCAAACAACGCGACCGATTTGTCTTTGAAACTTGCCGGAAAAATGACCTTCCCGTAGCCGTCAGCATGGGCGGCGGCTATTCTGAACGCATCGCACATATCATAGAAGCACACGCGAATACTTTTCGATTGGCGGCTGAATTGTACTTTTAACTCAATTTTATCTTGACAATATCATATTTAAAAAATAAAAATTCGTTTGTGCTTGAAATGGGATATTTTTTCCGAATTTGGGCTAAAACTCGTCAGACATTTAAACTTTACTGAAAAAATATGAGTTCATTGGTGAATTTTGAAAATGTCAGACGAGTTTTAGCCCAAATTCAAGTACAAACACTGACTATATTAAATAAAAATCGAACATGAAATTGTCACAACTAAACCACCTAAAAAACTTGAGGGCTACATATTCAACTTGGGCTAATGACCTGATAAACTTTATCAACTCAATAAACTAATCAACCCTGTCACATTTTTACAATAAAAAAAATTGACAATCCACGCAACTATTTACAGGAAACTCCGTATTTACTTATTGGGAATGGCATACAAACAATAGATTGTATGCAATATGCTGTCAAAGATACGCGCGATACAAGGGATAAGATCAGCGATTTAAAAACCGCTATTGACCATGCACAAACAGACAATAAACGGGTCAACCTACTCACCAAATTAGCGCGAATATTATACAAAAGTACGCCGGAAGAAGCCCTTAATTATGCTACTGAAGCCTTACACTTGGCTTATCGTGTTGGTTATCAACAAGGCATTGGCAGTAGCTCCAATCTTATCGGAGTCATTCATTGGTATCAAGGCAATTTTAAGGATGCGGAAGAGGCATTTATGCAGGCACTTGACATCCGCCAACGCATTGACGATACGGCAGGTATGGCAGAATCCTATAATTGTCTCGGAACGATTTACCTTGCTTATGGCGTATATGCGAAATCACTTGAATACTTCATCCAATCGCTCAAAACACGCGAGCAATTAGGACATAAAACCGAACTCGCAGATTGTTATAATAATATCGGATTGGTCTATGAAAAATTGGGCGACCACATAAAATCACTTGATTACCATCAGCGTTCACTCAAGATCCGTAAAGAGATAAATAATAAAATCGGTATCGCATATTCGTACAGCAATACAGGAAATATTTATAAAATAAAAGGCGAATATGATAAGGCACTGAATTATTATTTCAAATCGCTCGAAATCACTCAAAAAGTAGATGACAACTACGGCATGGCGCATTGTTACAGCCTTGTCGGAGAAATATACTGCACATTAGGACATAACGAAAAAGCCCTGAAGTACCTGTCCAAAGCACTTTCCATACAAGAAAAATTAGGCGATAAAGCCGGCAAAGCCATATCACTCAATCGCATCGGCGAAGTACATGCCCGCCGGGGGAAATACGAAGATGCTATTGATTATTACTACCGTAGCCTTGCCATTACCCGCAAGATGAGTGCCGACCCGCTCCTCGAATCGGTCTATCACAATCTCGCGCAGGCTTACAGTGCCGTCAATGATTACAAAAGTGCTTACAAATACCATGTACTGTACAGCGAAGCCAAGTCAAAACTTTTCAATGAAGACAAAGCCAATGCTGTCGCACTCGTGCGCTCGGAGTACGAATATGAAAAGAAAAATCAGGAAATAGAACGACTCAACAGTGAGCAGAATCTTCTTAGGGAATCAAAAAATGAACTCGAACTTTTTGCCGGGAAAGTAGCGCACGACCTCAAAGAACCACTCCGTATGATGAGCAGTTTCGGTACGCTATTGGAAGATAATTATCAGAATAGACTGGACGAAAACGGTAAAGAATATCTCTCCATTATCAAAGATTCTTCAGTACAAATGCAGACCTTGTTGAGCGATTTACTCGAATTTGCATTGAGTGGCAATCCCTCCGATAATGTCAAACAAACCAACCTCAATGACACCCTCATCATCGTGCAAAACAACCTGCGGCTTCGCATCAAAGAAACCAAAACTAAATTGATTATCAATGAGTTACCAACTGTCAAAGGCTCTTTTTCCAATATGGTACAACTCTATCAAAACCTCATTTCCAATGCCATAAAATTCAAAAAACCCAATACCACAGCTTGTATCAGAATTGGCTACCACGAGCGAGACGATGCGTATCTGCTTTTTGTGCAAGACAACGGTATTGGTATTGCCGAAGAACACAAAACGCACATCTTTCAAGTTTTTACCCATCTCGATCCTAATAAAGAAGGTACAGGCATCGGACTGGCAACTTGCAAAAAAATTGTAAAAAATCTAAATGGAAAAATATGGGTAGAATCACAACCCGGACAAGGCTCAACTTTTTATTTCACTTTGTCTAGGTAGTTGATAGAGTTTATTGAGTTGATGAAGCAATCAGGTTAATTTTGCTTTGCAAAATTTTATTAATATATTTTTATTTTTAATAAAAAAACACTCAATAAACTTCAATGTGTTCGCCAAATTAAAAATTACAAATCTAACGTCAATGTCTTCGCCAAATTATGAATTATAAATTTTGAATGACAAATTAATTTAAATGTCACTTTGTTTTTTATTGATAATTAGAAATTAACAAATTAAGTAGGCTACCCGTCTAACGTTGGACAAAATAGTAAAGCGTGTTGTTATATTTTTGTCGTAAAAATATGAAATATGTGACAAAATGGCGATTTTTGCTGTTAAAAATGAGTTATGTTAAAATCAGTTTGGTACAAGATTCAAA
>CALIZI010000230.1 GCA_938028705.1 uncultured Saprospiraceae bacterium
AAAAATTACCAATCAAATTTCTATGAATAATTTAAAATTAAAATATAAAAATTAGCTTGACAATATCATGTTCGATTTTTATTTAATATCGTTGGCATTTTGCTCTTGAATTTGGGCTACAATCTCGTCTGACATTTTCAAAATTCACCGATGATGTCATATTTTCTATCAATGTTTAAATGTCTGACGAGTTTTAGCCCAAATTCGGAAAAATACCGCATGTTAAACACAAACATATTCGCTCATATGTATTAAGCGGTGAAAAATGTAAAATGTAAAACACAAAATGTAAAATGTAAAATGTAAAAGTGTCGATAGGACATGAAGTTATTTATTTTTAAATTGTTATATATTTAAAATTTTGAAAATCAAATTATTGTTAAAAAACATTCACGTTATATACTTTTACATTTTACATTTATTATTTTACAACTTGTCCCGACGAATGACGGGATTTTACATTACAATAACGATTTTCACCTTATAGTACAGATGAGCGGAAATGTCTATCCTAAGTAGCGAATTACAAAGGATTCAATAGCCTGATTTTTGCTCACTGATTTCCATTTATTGACTTACAAGAATAATGTGTATATTTGTAGTCATTATTCAATATCAACTCCCCTAACTGCTTACTCAATACTCAATTAAATTATGAGTCAAAGGAAAGTTCCCATACCGGAAAAAATATTTTCAGAAGGTTTGCAAACTCAAGCGGAGATGCTTGCTGTACGTCAGTCTGCCAAAAAATTATTTATAGGCGTTCCGGCGGAAGTATCTTTTCAGGAAAACCGTATTTCCCTCAAACCCGCTTCGGTGGCTATGCTGATCCGCAATGGACATCGCGTGGTCATAGAAAAAGGAGCAGGCGAAAGGTCGGGATATAGTGACCATGAATATTCGGAATCGGGGGCAGATATAGCGTACAGTAAAGAGCAGGTATTTGAATCGCAGGTCATCCTAAAAGTAGCTCCACCGGCACCCGATGAAATAGAACTGATGAAGCCCGAACAGGTCATCATTTCGCCCATTCATCTGCCTACCATGAAGGCGGAATACATCGAGCAGATGCGCCGCAAACGAGTAATTGCACTGGCTTGGGAGTATATACAAAATAAGTCGGGTATGTTCCCTTTTGTACAGACAATCAGTGAGATAGCCGGAACTACTGCGATATTGACCGCTGCAGAATTACTTGCCAATACCAACGAAGGGCGCGGCGTATTATTGGGCGGAATTTCGGGTGTACCTCCGGCGCGAGTTGTTATTTTGGGTGCAGGTATTGTCGGAGAATCGGCTACACGCACCGCACTCGGATTGGGCGCAGAAGTCAGGATTTTTGATAATGACATTTACAAACTCATGCGCCTACAATCCAACCTCAACCAACGGCTACACACCTCTGTCATCAATCCAAAATACTTAGAGGAAGAACTTGTCAAAGCCCATGTCGTTATTGGTGCCATTCACTCCGAAACAGGACGTGCGCCTTGCATCGTGAGTGAGGATATGGTCTCCAAAATGCGCCGAAAATCGGTTATCATTGATGTCAGTATTGACCAAGGCGGATGCTTTGCTACTTCGCGCATCACTTCGCATGACAAACCCACTTTTATCAACTACGATGTGATTCATTATTGCGTTCCCAATATCGCCTCGAAGGTGGCGCGTACCGCTTCGTCTGCCATTAGTAATATCGTTACGCCCATGCTTTTACACACAGAACATACAGGCGGATTGACACATTTGCTCGACGGCAATAGCGGCTTCCGAAACGGCGTATATATCTACAAAGGTACGCTGACCAACCAACACCTCGGCGAGCGATTTGGGATTAAATCTACGGATATTGCTTTGCTGTTGGCTTCGAGATTGTAGTGTGGTGGGTTAGTGTATTTGTTAATCAGGAAATATATTTTTAAATTTATTTAAAAATTAAATTATATAATTTTTTATTTTATAAAATAAAAATATTTCACACTTTTTCGACTTCCTTTTAAAATAAAAACAATATTTAAACACCCCGTTTACTAAACTTCAAAGAGTTTAGTAAACGTACATAAAGCACTGATATTTAGGTTATTGCCAATACTGGTGATATGCTTATGTGTACTAAACTCTTTGAAGTTTAGTAAACAGGGTCGCTAATATGTATTAAGCGGTGAAGAATGTAAAATGTAAAACACAAAATGTAAAATGTAAAAGTGTCGATAGGACATGAAGTTATTTATTTTCAAATTGTTATATATTTAAAATTTTGAAAATCAAATTATTGTTAAAAAACATTCACGTTATACACTTTTACATTTATTATTTTATATTTTACATTACAATAACGATTTTCACCTTATAGTACAGATGAGCGAACAGGGTACATCATTTTTGCCTATAATCAAGATGTCAACTACTCTGATAAACATTTCATAAATTGTCAAAAAACATCCAAAACGAATCCCAATATTGCGTATCTTTGCAGTATGGATGGTATAAAATATTTTCTCGCCTTAATCCTTTATATTACATCAACTTATGTCGGTCAGGCGCAATGTTGGAATCTGGTTTTTGAAGAACAATTCAACGGCACATCCCTTGATTTGAACACTTGGGAATACCAAATCGGCGGTAGCGGCTGGGGCAACAACGAACTGCAATATTATACCAATGGTGCCAATGTGGAAGTCTCCGGCGGTACACTCAAAATCATTGCTAAAAAAGACCTTGCCAATCAATACCCTGCCAATGCCTACACATCAAGCCGGATTCGCACCATAAATAAGGCAGATTTCAGATATGGCAGAATGGAAGCCCGCATAAAAATGCCCACCGGACAAGGCATCTGGCCCGCCTTCTGGATGATGCCTACGGGTGATGTCTATGGCGGTTGGCCCTCAAGCGGTGAGATAGATATTGCGGAGTATCTCGGACACGATACCAACACCATTCATGGCACTTGTCACTACGGCAATTCGCCCGGAGATAAGAGCAGTTCGGGGAGTTCTTATGACCTGCCCTCAGGTACTTATGATGCCGGTTTTCATGTCTTTGCTATTGAGTGGGAATCGAATGTACTGCGTTGGTATATGGACGGACAACTGTACCATGCGATTAGTAACTCGCATCCCGATTTCTCGAATTATACTTGGCCCTTCGTTCAAGATTTTCACTTTATACTCAACCTCGCGGTGGGGGGCAATTGGCCCGGTTCACCCGATGCCAGTACGGTATTTCCACAAACTTATGAGATAGATTGGGTGCGCGTATATCAGGAATTGCCCGATGTACAAATCGCCGGACCTGCCATGATAGAACCCTACACCACCGCACAAACCTACTCCGTTTTGGATATATCGGGAGCTACCTACAATTGGTCGGTACCCGCTGATGCTCAAATCATTAGCGGACAGGGAACACACGAAATTGTGGTAAATTTGGGCAATACAAGCGGTGATATTGAGGTAGATGTCAATACGCCTTGCGGTATGGTGTCGCAGACTTTTTATACCGATATTAGTCCGAATATGTTGGTCAATTACGGTTTTGAAGATGGCACTCAAAATTGGGGAATGAATCAATTTAATGGCGCATCTGCCAATTTTAACCTCGACAATACACAAGCACAAGAAGGCAGTATTGCGATGTGCGTAGATGTGCAAAATATCGTTGCTAATTTTTGGGATATACAATTAGGGCGTAGCGATGTCAACCTCGTAGCGGGTGAACATTATACCTTGAGTTTTTGGGCAAAAGCTGACCAAAATGGCAAAGACCTTGATATTTCGTTTATTCATCCCACCAATTTTACGACCTATATTTATCGGAATATTATCATAACGGATTCGTGGGCAGAATACACCATCGAATTTACCTCGCCTGTCACGCGGAATGTACTTTTTAATATAGATTTGGGCGATGAAACGGGAGAGACTTGCTTCGATGATTTTTCTTTTGCCAAAACCGCCTTAGTTTCACCTCACCTTGCAGGTACTAGCGACTGTCTGGCACTATGGGCAACGCCCAATAATCTCGTTTATCACCTCACAGGTTGGCTCGACCAATATACCATTCAGATTCTCAATGCCAGTGAAACCGTCATTAGTACACATACGAATGTCGGTAATACTTTTTCCGTTGATACTAACCAATTGGGGGCAGGGCTGCACTTCATACGTGTCAGTCATCAGAATAGTGGAGTGCTTGTTTTGCAGCAGATTATTAAGGAGTAAGGAGATTTTCGGACTTAAATTTTCGTTTAAACTTGTCAGACATTTTGGAAATGTCTGACAAGTTTAAACGAAAATTCGGGTCAAATTTCATATTTTAACTAAAAATAATTATTTATTAATATTTTTTTATAAAAAGAGGTTTTTTTATGTTAAAAAACACCTATGCTTGGCTACCGTAGCACAGTGCTTCCAGCCTGTGTTGCGTTGAAACGATACGAGGTCCGTGCATTATCGTTTTCACGTTCCTTTTTCAGTTCCTTACTCACTTGCTAAATATGCGGATAGTTGAAGGTTGCTCTTGGCGTACAAATATGGACATCACTTTTTATCCTCCAAAATCGCCCTCGCAGGAATCCCGTCCACACCCCGCACTTTCATCGGCAGACAGTGCAACTGATAATGCCCTGCCGAAATATCTGTCAGATTCAAACCCTCCACAATCACGATTTCGGCTTCCAGTAGGATTTGATGCACGATTTCGGGCGGGTCTTTAAATAGGCTAATTGACAGATAATCAATACCTACTAAGCTGATTCCTCTCTCGCGCACCCACTCCGCAGCATCGGGCGTGAGGGCGCAATAATCTTCGTAAAATGGATGCGAGAGGTCTTTCCACAAACGGGAATTATCGGTTTTTATCAACAATTTTGAGGTGTCCAAAGGTATCTTTGCCGACTTCAAATCTTGTGCGGTGATTTCCTTTCGCCCTTCCAATGCTACTACAAAACACTTCCCTACAAGTTGGAGAAGCGGTATTTCATTGGTCGTTTTTCCGCCATCGACGAAGTGGAGTGGCGCGTCTATATGTGTGCCTGTGTGTACACCCATTTTCAGATTGGAGACATTGCAGATGTCGCCGTCAGCAATACGGGCAGATTGCCATATTTCGGCTTTGTTATCGTCTTTCCAGACGGGCAATTCGGGGTGCGTGGGTACGGTGATGTCGTATAACATGGTTCGAGTTAGCGAGTTAGTGAGTTGATAAAAGAAATACGAAAAAAGGCAACATTCTACCTTACATCATGCTTCTCCGCCAACGTATTATTTTTTTATTTTAAAATAGCAAAACAATATAAATTACTATAAAATATTGCAAAAGTGTTAAAATTTAGAATAAAATTTTTTGAAAAATAAATTTAACAATATACATTTACATGAATAAAAAAACGATATTTTCCCTTCAAAATTAAAATTGAATCCACTCATTCATTAAAATAACATTATGAAAAAAAATAACATACTATTCACATTAATCATGCTACTTATCACCTGCGCTGTACACGCACAAGTGACAGGCATAATATCGGATGAAAATGGCGACCCAATGTTTCCGGCAACCGTAGCTATTGAAGGCACATCAAAAGGTGTCACAACAGATATCAACGGACAATTTTCCATTGATGCCAACGAAGGCGATGTATTGGTCATTTCCTACGTTGGTTATGAAGATATGAAAATGACGGTGGATTCCCGCAGCAATTACGACATTAGTATGGCTTCGGGTGTTGATTTGGACTTGAATGTAACGGTAGTCGGCTCGCGTGGTAAACCGCGTACCGATGTCGAGCGTCCTGTTCCCGTAGATGTGGTGACGGCAAAGGAGTTACAAGTGACCGGACAAACCGACTTGGGGCAAATGGCACAATTTACCTCACCCTCGTTCAACTCCGCAAAATATGGCGTAAACGGCACAACGAACTACGCCGACCCTGCCTCTTTGCGCGGTATGGGTCCCGACCAATCGCTCGTCTTGGTCAATGGTAAACGACGACATCAGTTTTCGACCCTCAATCTCAATGTCGCGCCCGGTCTCGGTAATGTCGTCACCGACCTCAATAGCATTCCTTCCGGTGCGGTGAAGCGAATGGAAGTCTTGCGCGACGGTGCGGCGGCGCAGTACGGTTCGGATGCCATCGCGGGTATCATCAATCTCGCTTTGCAAGACCGCAGCGATGGCGGTACATTCATCACAACGGCAGGTTATCACAATAGCACACCGAGCGACGACGCCAGCGATGGCAGACATTTCAAAGATGGCGCAACCTTCAAAAATTCGCTCAATTATGGCTTTGATTTGGGTGTAGAAGGTAGTTATCTCAACTTCACTTTAGAGCATTTTAAATTCGCCGGAACAAATCGCTCTGATTATTATTCGGGTACCGTTTATCCGACGGATAGTACGCTGAATTTTGAAACTTACGGCACATACAATCCCACAGAAGAGCGCGGCGTATATCCGCAAGAGGATTTTGTAGTGGGAAATTTTGGTTCAAATGAAAACGAAACCCGTCAGGCATTTGCCAATATAAAATACCCAATCGGTACTACAGGTTTGAATGTCTATGCCTTTGGCGGATATTCTCAAAAGGAAATTGTGGCTTATGGTTTCTTCCGAAATCCGGGCAGATATTCTCGTGCGGTGCTTTCCGTTTATCCTGATGGTTATGTGCCTATTTCTCCGGGAGTTGGTTCTGATTATTCATTTTCGGGCGGAATTAGTCGTGAATTAGAGGGCGAATGGAATTTTGATTTGTCTTATACAAAAGGTCATAATCGTTTGTATTTGGATATTTTTAATACTACAAATCCTTCGTATGGTTCGGCTACACCGACATTTTTCCATGTAGGTACGTACAATTTTGACCAAAATATTATCAATGCAGATGTCAGTAAAAATTTGGGTGAAGTGGGCGGAATCGCAGGTTTGAATGTTGCATTTGGTGCGGCTTATCGTACGGATAAATATTTCCAAACCAGAGGAAGTGAAGCATCTTATACTGCCGGACCTTTGGCTGCCGAAGGTAAAGATGTAGGTTCGAGTGCCAGACCCGGCATTGCGGATGAGAATGAATTGAGCCGTAGTAATGTGGGCGTATATGCCGATGTGGAAGCGGATATTACGGAGGCTTTATTGGTCGCGGCGGCGGCACGATATGAAAATTACAGCGATTTTGGGGGTAATATTTCCGGTAAACTCGCAGCGCGATACAAATTGACAGACGATATTTCGGTGAGAGGTTCGTATAATCGCGGCTTTCGTGCGCCGTCTGTTTCGCAGTTGGCTACGATTAATAATACTTCGACAGTACAAAACGGTGTAGTTGTCATCACACGTCAAGTGCCATCAAGCGACGAGCGACTTGCCCAACTCGGTATCGAAGACCCGGACGCTGAAATTTCTAATAATTTCAACTTAGGTTTGACCGCAAAATTTGGTTCATTTCTCTTTACGGCAGATGCTTACCGCATTACGATTGATGAGCGTATCGTGATTACCGAACGCCTTAGAACAGACCGCTATCCGGCAGTGGGTGCTTTATTTCCTGACTCGCGCGAAATTCGTTTTTTCACCAATCACGCAGATACACGTACACAAGGAATTGACGTGGTGGCATCGTACAAAAAGACCTTTGGAAACCCTGACGGCGGTACTGTGAGTCGCTTGAATTTGAGCGTTGCAGCCACCTTTAGTAATACCGAAGTGACCGGGCAAAAAGAAACCCCCGCAGAGATACTCGCCGGCGCAGACGAACAATATCAAAGCCTACAATTGCTCGGACAAACGGCTACCGAACTCATCGAAGTGGCTGTACCGCGTGATAAATTATTGTTGAGTGCCATTTATAGTTATGGCGATTGGGGCGTGACTGCACGTACTACTCGCTTCGGCAATGTACAAGCATTCAGCAACGGACTTTCTGCCGAAGATAGCAACGTAGTTTGCAATGACGCAGGAAGATGTGTGCAGACTTTCGCGCCTAAATTTGTGACTGACCTTTCGGTGTCTCATACCTTCAATAAGGCATTTACATTGACACTCGGCAGTAATAATATTTTTGATGTTTACCCGGATAAATACAATACCACACGCAATGGATTTGCAGGTACGGCAAGTTCTTATGCAAGCGGTCAGATTCCGTATTCGAGAAATTCTAATCAATTCGGATTCAATGGAAGGTATTTGTATTTGACAGGTACGGTTAATTTTTAAAAATGTAAAATGTAAAATAATAAATGTAAAATGTAAATTTGTAGGACGTGAACTAACGCGAGTATTTTTCTATTTTATTGATTTATAATTATTTAAAAAGTAAAAATATTTCACTCGCGTACTACAAGCACTTTTACATTTTACATTTATTATTTTACATTTTACATTTCCAAAATCACGATGGAAAAAATAGGTTTACTGATAATTTGTTTGCTTTCGGGTTTTGTTTTGCGAAGAACGCCGTTTTTCGACGCAAACAGCCCGAAAGTATTGAACAGTCTGATTGTCTATTTTTTCATTCCGGTGATTACTTTGTATCAGATTCCGAAGATTAATTTTGAGTGGAATTTGGTCTGGTTGAGTGTGACACCGTTTATGGTGTATTTTTTTAGTTTTATTTGTATGAAAATGTGGTCGCGCATCACCCACGCAGACCGCAAAACGGAAGGCGCACTCATTATGACTTGTGGCATCGGGAGTACTTCCTTTGTGGGTTTTCCGATTTTTGAAATTTTGTATGGAGATGTGGGCTTGTCTTATGGCATCATTTTGAGTTTGGCAGGGACGATTTTTGTATTTAATACGGTTGGACTTTCTACGGGATTGTACTATGCACAACAATCGCCAAATCATCGCGCTTTATTGAAAAAAATACTGACATTTCCTCCCTTAGTTGTCTTTTTTATAGCAATTTTGTTGAATGTCTTGAATGTCAAAATACCGCCTGTGGCGGATGAAGTGTTGGGGATGTTGGCTGCGCCATTTTCGGTGGTCGCATTGCTGACGATTGGGATGCAAATTGATTTCAAAATAGACCGCGAATTTTTGAAAAATATATTGGCAGGGCAGACTTTTAAATTAATCATCGCACCTTTGATAATCTATGTTTTTATGTGGCATATTTTGGATTTGCAGGATGTGGTGGCAAAGGTTTGTATTTTGGGAGCGGCGATTGGTTCGATGAATGCCGTTTCTATCGTAGCTGCCCAACTTGGATTGAATCCGCGTCTTTCGACTTTGATGCCGGCGATTGGGATTCCGCTTTCTGTGCCGGTGCTTTTTATGATAGATTGGTTATTGACGTAGCGCGATGCTTCCAGCTCGCGTCTGTAGAACGGTGCTTCCAGCCCGTTCCACGTTAGTTTTGCTCTACATACGCGAGGCGCGGACTGGAAGTGCCGCGCTACATTAAAAATTATGAAAAAAAATAATACCTCCGCACGTATCGGATTGATTTTGGGACCAACATTGTTTGTGCTGACTTTGCTGTTTTTTCATCCTGAAGGACTGTCAAAGGAGGCAAATGCAATATTGGCTTCTACGCTGTGGATTGCGGTGTGGTGGATTACGGAGGCGATACCGATTGCGGTGACGGCTTTGTTGCCGATTATACTATTTCCCTTGACTGGCGGATTGGATTTGAAGGCGACGACGGCGGCTTTCGGGCATCGGTATATTTTCTTGTATATCGGTGGTTTTATGATTGCGATTGCGATTGAACGTTGGAATTTGCATAAGCGTATTGCCCTGTCTATCATCAATTTTATTGGTACGGATGTCACGCGGATTATTTTGGGCTTTATGTTGGCTACGGCGTTTATGTCGATGTGGATTTCGAATACCGCAACCTCTGTGATGATGCTGCCAATTGGTATGGCTATCATCGCGCAATTGAAAGATAATCCTTCGACGATTGAGGATGAAAATCTGATTTTTGGTAAGGCTTTGATGTTGGCAATTGCTTATTCTGCGTCGATTGGTGGTATGGCGACTTTGATTGGTACGCCGCCGAATTTGGTCTTGGCGGGTATCGTGCAGGAGTTGTATGGTGTGGAAATTACGTTTTCGCAATGGTTTATGTTTGGTTTGCCGATTTCAATGACCTTGTTGTTTTTGTGTTGGCAATATTTGACGCGATTCGCCTTTAAATTTAAACAAAAAACCTTTCCCGGTGGTAAGGCGGAGATTAAGCGTTTGTTGAATGAATTGGGCAAAATCAGCTACGAGGAAAAAGTCGTTTTGGTGGTTTTTGTGACGACGGCTTTACTGTGGATTTCCCGTGCGTATTTGCAAAAAAATCTTGGGCTTTTCCCAAAATTGGATGATACGATTATTGCTATGATGTCGGGTATTGCGCTGTTTTTATTGCCCGTAAAAGACCGTTCGAGAAAAATTATTAATTGGGAGGAAGCGGTAAAAATGCCGTGGGGAATTATCCTTTTATTTGGTGGCGGGATGGCACTCGCGGCAGGTTTTCAGTCAAGCGGATTAGCAAAATGGCTGGGTACACAAATTACTTTGCTTCAAGGTGTTCACTTGTTTTTGTTGGTGATATTTATCATTGCTGCGGTCAATTTTCTCACTGAAATCACCTCCAATCTCGCTACGACTGCCATGCTTTTGCCCGTACTCGCGCCTATGGCGTTATCGCTTGGCGTACACCCGTATATGCTCATGGTCGCGGCTACGGTGGCGGCTTCGTGTGCCTTTATGTTGCCTGTGGCTACGCCGCCCAATGCGGTGGTTTTTGGGTCGGGCTATTTGCGGATTCCCGATATGGTGTCGAAGGGGATTTGGATGAATCTTTTGTCAATTACTTTACTGTCCTTGATTGTGTATTTTTTGTTGCCGATGTTGTGGGATTTTGACCCGACGGTGTTTCCTTTGGAGTTTAAGGGGGAGTGATTTTTGATTTTGTGATTTTTGATTGATTTTAATGAAATATGTGAACTACTTGTGTCTATAATTCATTATATGAATAGTTAAAAACAATGGTTCTTTGAGAATTTTTGCAAATTCAATAAAACGCTCTTTTCACGCAGAGTTCGCAGAGAACGCAGAGTACTGATAATCAATTCTCTGCGACCTCTGCGTTCTCCGCGTGAGACACTATTTGCAAAAATTATCAAAGAACCAAAACAATGTACTTGATATGCTCATTTTTAATATTTTTAAAAACGAACTACAAAGCTACTCAATCAAAACTTAACCACCATGCTTACTATCCGAAAAGTTACAGTCGAAAAACTGGATGAATATCAAGCACAAATCCTTGATTTCAGAAAGCGATATTATCTCCAAACCTATCCCGACGAACCACCTTCTGACGATAGCAATTGGAAAGAGGCAATGCTACAAACCTATCACCAATTTCCGAATCTCTTATATTGCAATATTTTGCATGGAAATAAAATAATTTCAGACTTATTGCTGTTTGAACACCAATTACAAACAGGTGGAATTAAGTGAAGAAATAAGAATAACTTAATCCAACCTGTTGTATCTTTTTTCGTTTTCCGATAGCTATCGGAATCATCATTTTCTCCTTATCCCGAAAGCATTCGGGACGCTCAAAAATGATTCGTCTAACAAAAAAATATGGCTCATGTGGGAAATTAGGTGGAATGTGAAGCAAGTCCGAATCCCTATAAGGTTTTCGAAAACCTTATAGGATTGATTTCCAAGACTTTACTGTAAATTCAAATGGACATTTGCCTTATGTTCCACTTGATTTCCTACATGAGCCAAAAATATTTCACATCTTGGATTAATTTATTCTCATTTCTTCACTAACCAAAAAAGAGGCAAACACACGTTTGCCTCTTTTCTAACAATATCTCACAAAGATAGCTCTCTCGTCTCTTATTTCACAAGCGTAATATCTCCTTTGTATTGAATCGTTGCGCCGTCAATAAAATCGACTTCGATGGCATATATAAATACAGCCGGATTCATGGTTCTATCTCTGAATTTACCGTCCCAACCTTGTGTGGGGTCGTCGGTAGAGAAGTTAGTATTTTCAAAGATCATTTCACCCCAACGGTCATATACACGCATTGATTTGACTTGTACAACACCTTTGCCACCAAAGACCATAAAAATGTCATTGGCACCGTCATTATCAGGTGAAAATATGTTTGGAATGAAGACATTTCTTTCCTTTTTCACGATGACGCTAATCATATCCGAGGCACTACATCCTGTAATCGTATCGGTTGCGGTAACGGTGTAAGTCGTCGTTTGGAGTGGCATCGCATAAGGCGCATCACAGTCCGTACAACTCAAACTATTCGTCGGAGACCATGTGAATACAAAGTCATTGCCCGGTGGCTGATTGGTTTGGGCGGAAAGTTGTATGCTGTCGCCAAACGAAAGTTCTATATCTACTCCGGCATTTACCACAACTTCGTTAGGTGTTTCAACCAATATTTCATTTGTGGAGATACATCCATCCGCACCTTGTACTGCCACTGTATGTAATCCTGCCTCCAATCCAATCATTATCGGACTAGTGGTAAATGACTCGCCATCGTAAGAATAGACATAAGGTGCTGTGCCGCCCGTTACATTTTCAACGCTAATCCTACCATTATCATCCCCGAAGCAACTCACAGGAGATGAGGTCAATTCAAAGTCTATTTTTGAAGCATCCTCAATGTTGGCTGTTGCGATTTGAGTACAGCCTTCGGCATCTGTCACGGTCACGTTGTATGTGCCGGGACAGAGATTTTCGACCATATTGTCGGTAGAGCCATTATCCCAAATATAACTAAAATCGCCTAAACCACCACTCGCTGAAACGCTTGCTGAACCATTGCAAGTTGCATCACAACTAACGGGTTGAGTACTCATATCAAGTACGATTTGAGGTGCTGCTGTCAGTGTTACACTTTCTGTGATTGTGCAGTCATTGGCATCAGTCACTATCAGTGTATAAGTACCTTGTGCCAATCCTGTTGCGCTAGCGGTATTTTGATTGTCGCTCCATTCGTAGGTGTATGGTGCGGTGCCGCCTGTTATTGTAGAAGCGATGCTTCCCGTTGGGTCATCAAAACATTGAGGATTGGTCGGTGTCAATGTCAATGATAAAGGTTCGGCTTCAGAAAGTTGGACGGTCGTTTCTGCTACGCAGTCGTTGGCATCAGTCACTACAATGGTATATGTACCCGCCACAAGCCCTTCAAATGTGCCGGACGTTTGCAGGATATATCCATTGAGACTATACTCTAAAGGTGCTACTCCACCGAAGGTAGATACTGAGATGCTACCATCACTGTCTGCATTACATGAAGGCGGATTGACTTGTGTGTCTTCAATACCAAAACTCGCTCCTGCTTGAATTTCCCATGCACAATCTATGCTGTTGAAAACGGCGATTTCATTACATTCGGTGATAGGTTGTTCGGGTTGTTCACCAATTACATCCCATTCACAGTTTACCGTATTGAATGTTGCTGTTTGATAGCACTCAATAATAGGTTGTTCGGGTTGTTCACCAATTACATCCCATTCACAGTTCACCGTATTGAATGTCGTTGTTTGATAGCACTCAATAATAGGTTGTTCGGGTTGTTCACCAATTACATCCCATTCACAGTTCACTGTATTGAATGTCGTTGTTTGATAGCACTCAATAATAGGTTGTTCAGGTTGTGAGCCGTCGATTTCCCATTCGCAAGTATTGGTATTGAATGTGGTGGTTTGATAACACTCAATCGTAGGCTCTTCAGGAAATTCGCATGAACCATCGTCTAATTCTGCATCAGGATTGTAATTAATCGCACATGGATCTGTACAACCTGCAATTGGATCCGAAATACAATCGCAATTTGCTGCATCGAATGTCGTACCATCAGGACAATTTTCTGTATTGATGACTTCGCAAGTCACCTCATCAAATGAGTCATCCGTTACATCACAATTGTCGTCAACGTCCGGTGGTGTGCCTGTAATTTCCCATTCACAAGAAATATCATTAAAAGTTGCTGTCTCGTAACATGCTGTTGTTGGTTCGACGGGTTGCGTTCCTGTAATTTCCCATTCGCATGAGACATCATTAAATGTAGCCGTTTCCCAACATTCCGTAACAGGTTGTTCGGGTTGCTCTCCGCTAATTTCCCATTCACAAATATTAGTATTGAATGTGGTGGTTTGATAACATTCAATCGTAGGCTCTTCAGGAAATTCACATGAACCATCGTCGGTATTCGCATCAGGATTGTAATTAATCGCACACGGATCTGTACAACCTGCAATTGGATCCGAAATACAATCGCAATTTGCTGCATCGAATGTCGTACCATCAGGACAATTTTCTGTATTGATGACCTCGCAAGTTATCGGGTCGAATGAATCATCCGTTACATCACAATTGTCGTCAACATCCGGTGGTGTGCCTGTGATTTCCCATTCGCAAGAAATATCATTAAAAGTTGCTGTCTCGTAACATGCTGTTGTTGGTTCGACGGGTTGCTCTCCTGTAATTTCCCATTCACAAATATTAGTATTGAATGTGGTAGTTTGATAACATTCTATCGCAGGTTGTTCGGGAAATTCGCATGAACCGTCATCTGTATTGGCATCAGGATTATAATTGGTGGCGCAAGGGTCGGTACAACCCAAGATTTCATCTGCAACACATTCACAATCAGTTGCATTAAAGAATGTGCCGTCAGGACAATTTGGTGTATTGATGACCTCGCAAGTTATCGGGTCGAATGAATCATCCGTTAGATCGCAATTGTCGTCAACATCCGGTGGTGTGCCTGTAATTTCCCATTCACAAGAAAGATCATTAAAAGTTGCTGTCTCGTAACATGCTGTTGTTGGTTCGACGGGTTGTGTTCCTGTAATTTCCCATTCGCATGAGACATCATTAAATGTAGCGGTTTCCCAACATTCTGTAACAGGTTGTTCGGGTTGCTCTCCGCTAATTTCCCATTCACAAATATTAGTATTGAATGTGGTAGTTTGATAACATTCAATCGCAGGTTCTTCGGGAAATTCGCATGAGCCGTCATCTACATTCGCATCGGGATTGTAATTGGTGGCGCAAGGGTCGGTACAGCCCAAAATTTCATCTGCAACACATTCACAATCAGTTGCATTAAAGAATGTGCCGTCAGGACAATTTGGTGTATTGACAACCTCGCAAGTTACCTCATCAAATGAATCATCCGTTAGATCGCAGTTGTCGTCAACATCCGGTGGTGTGCCTGTAATTTCCCATTCACAAGAAATATCATTAAAAGTTGCTGTCTCGTAACATTCCGTTGTTGGTTCGACGGGTTGCTCTCCGCTAATTTCCCATTCGCATGAGACATCATTAAATGTAGCCGTTTCCCAACATTCTGTAACAGGTTGTTCGGGTTGCTCTCCACTAATTTCCCATTCACAAATATTAGTATTGAATGTGGTGGTTTGATAACATTCAATCGCAGGTTCTTCGGGAAATTCGCATGAACCGTCATCTACATTC
>CALIZI010000231.1 GCA_938028705.1 uncultured Saprospiraceae bacterium
TTCAGACAATTCCACGGAATCTAGTAGTTACCAGTGGGAATACGAACTTGTATTGAACCGAGCTTAAATTTAATTATTTTTAACTTTTTATCAAGGATTTATTAAGGGACTATTCCCCAATTTCCTCTGTCCAAAGTCTAAGAGTAAATCAAATTCAAAAAAACAAAAACGAAATTCTAAGGATTAAATCCTGAAAATGAACGAATTTTGAAATTTATTTTTTACAATATGTATTAATTTATGTTAAATTACAGAAATAAACTGTGACTTTAGTGTTCAATAACGTCCTAAGGTTGATAAAAACATGTTAATGTGTATCTTTATCGCGAATTAATTAAGTACTCAGGATAATTCCTACCTCTTCTTTTGGTCTTTTTTACCCTCCCTTAATTTTCTCAGATTATTATTTTTTCACTTATTTTATAAGTGAAATATTTTTTACTTTTTCCTACATTAACAAAGTAGGATACTATTATTTTTTATGAATATTTTTGTTGCAAAATTAAATTTCGACACAACTGAGTCGGATTTACAACAAGCTTTTGAAGCTTTCGGAGAAGTTGATTCCGTAAAAATCATTACAGACAAATTTTCCGGCAGGTCAAAAGGTTTCGGATTCGTTGAAATGGCAAATGACGAAGAAGGACAAGCTGCTATCAATGACTTGAACGACCAAGAATTTGACGGTCGTACTATCGTTGTCAAAAAAGCTGAACCACGCGAAAATCGTGGTGGTGGCAATCGCGGCGGCGGATACAACCGTGGCGGTGGTGGCGGTGGCAACCGATACTAAACTTGACTTTACTGAACGCGACATATTTTATGCCTCGTTCATTATAGAATAAAGCTGAAAAAGCTCCGGGCAACTGGAGCTTTTTCTATTTTAGGCACCCCTATTTAATTTGAGAACTTATCAAATTAGACCTACTTTTCCACTGCATACTCCCTCAAAATATCCAATCCAACAATCTTCAAAGTCTTCTCATGTGTAGCTGCAAGGTTCACTTTTGGAGCTGCTCCTGCATAGTGGGCTTCGAGCCAACGCGAAGCGCACAAACACCACTTATCGCCGGATTTTAAGCCCGGAAAATTGAATTCGGGGAAAGGCGTGGAGAGGTCGTTGCCTTGTGATTTGGTATATTCCAAAAATTCGGCAGTCATTATCGCGCATACAGTGTGCGTACCTCTGTCGCTGTAATCCGTCCGGCAATAACCGTCTCTAAAATAGCCGGTTAGCGGCTCAAAACAGCAACTTTCCAACTCGCCGCCAAGTACATTTTTGGGTTTTACGGATTCCGTTGTTCCATTTGATTTGCTCATATTTGTATATTGTTGGGCAGATGTACCCAAGTACATTAGGGTGAAAAGAATGGACATCAGTATTTTCATATTGAGGAAACAGTTATTTTAGTTATCGGTTCATGGTTGGTGGTTCATAGTTCATGGTTTTACAATTAATTGAAATTGAATAATTGAAGGGCGCAGTTCTAAATTGTCCGCTCAAAATGAAATTATAAAAAATTGATTATCAGTTGTTTATAGTCGCATAGCGACGGCACCATTTGTAACAACAAACCTTTCCCCAAATCGAAAAAGGCGCATAGCGTCGTCACCCTTAATACGTCGATTTTAATAGTGCCGCCGCTATGCGGCTAAGGAGGTGGAGGGTTAGTCGTCGGTTACAAATAGGGTCGGTGCTACTGCACCTTTTATCTCAAAAGTGTAATTCTATTTTTATAAAATAAACATAAACCTTTGATAATCAAATATTTAAAAGAAAATAAATCGGAACAGTTTGGAACTGCGCCCATAATTGAATTTCAATCTTGTTTAAAATTTTGATTATTGTTTTTTTATTTATTTCAAATTGAAGTTGCAGTTGAGGTTGAGGTTGAAGTTGAATCACCCTTCCGGCACTATTCTATATACCGCTCCCGATGCTTCTACAGCAATATACATATAACCGTCAGGACTCATTTCAATCGCTCGTACCCGTCCGATGCCTTCCAATAATTTCTCCTCACCCACGATTTTATCGCCTTCCATAATACAGCGATTGACGTACTCAAACCTAAGCGAACCCGCCAAAATATCACCATTCCATGCGTCGTATCTTTCGTGGTTTACAAAGTCCATTCCGCAGGGAGCTATCGAAGGAGTCCATTGCAATTCGGGTTGTTCCATACCTTCTTTTTCGGTGATTTTTGTAAACCTTGTACCGCTGTAATTGATGCCATAAGAGATAATGGGCCAACCGTAATTCCTTGCTTTTCTGATTTTATTGATTTCGTCGCCGCCACGCGGACCATGTTCATGTTCCCAAATATCGCCTGTACGTGGATGCTTTGCCAAGCCCTGCGGGTTGCGATGCCCGTAAGACCAAATCGAAGGCATGGCAGTCGAATGATTCACAAAAGGATTGTCAGAAGGGATGCTCCCGTCATCGTGAAGGCGGTGAATTTTTCCACATTGATTGTTCAACATTTGCGGGTAATCATCGCGCCGCCCTCTGTCTCCGACACTGAGATACAGATAACCCGAATTGTCAAATTCAATACGAGAACCATAGTGATGCGAAGTCGTCACATAAGGCTGTGCTTCAAAAATTTCAGTGATATTCACCAACTGATTAGCCTCCAATTTTGCTCTGATAACTGCCGTAGTTGCCTCTTTGGAATTTACCGGATTGGGCTTGGAAAATGACAAATACAAGTAGCCGTTTTCACTATAATTCGGGTGCAATTTAACATCCAGCAGTCCACCTTGCCCTTTATTTTTCACCATTGGTAATCCATTGATTTTCTGTAAGTTAATGCCTGACCAACGATATAATATGCCGGAGCGTTCCGTAATCAACATATCGCCGTTTGGCAAAAACTCCAAGCCCCAAGGAATGTCCAATCCACTGACTACGGTATCCAAACGAAAAGCCAAATCCCTGCTTCGTATGACATCGGAAAGTGCAGGAGTTTCGTGAGACTGACTGGTAGCTATACGTGTGGCATTATTGAGAATATAGTCTGTTAATTCATATATTTCTTTATCAGTGAATGTAGTGTCGTAGGCGGGCATGCCGTCATCATCGTTACCATATTTGATAGCGGCAAATACCTCATCGCGCGAGTCGCCGTATTGCCAATCTCTATCTGCAAAATCTTCGAGATAAGTACCATGACAGCCTGCACAATAATTGGCATAATTGGCTGCGGGTGACGTGGTTTTTATCGCTTTGTTGCCCAATGGAAAAAGGCAGTTTTGTAGTATGACAAACAGAGACAGCAGCGATAGAATTGTATAGCTTTTCATAACAGACCAACATCATTTTATGTATATTTGTTCGCTGATTAGAGGTCAGATACGAGCAGTCAAATTTTTCAGTTTATTATTATAATTTTTTAATAAAAATATTATAAAATAATTTTATGGAAAAAACGAATTACGAATCACAATACTAATGAAATTTTCATATCCATTCTTCCTTTTACTAATCTTACAATTTTTCTACAGTATAGCCCCTTTTTTATGAATGTAATGACTATTGGGATATTTTATTTTAATGGTTAATGATTAACGGTAAATGATTAATATGGTCGCACTTAAAGATAGTTATTTTTCAACTAAAATGAGTGTGATACACATTCATGGAATTGTAATATGAAATCAAAAAAAGCCAAGATTAGTATGAGCCTCCGTAATGACTGCTTTAGCTGTCAAGTGGGTAGTGATTTATCGCAAAGCAATGATTTTCAGGTAATTGAATATTGAGCTAAAACGACACTTGACAGCTAAAGCAGTCATTACAGCACGCTCAATCTATATTTATTAAATCAAAGAAGCATTTTGATATTATAAATCCACTTATGTGTGTCACACTCAA
>CALIZI010000232.1 GCA_938028705.1 uncultured Saprospiraceae bacterium
TTAAAATATTCGCTCATCTGTACTATAAGCTGAAAGTCGTTATTGTAATGTAAAATAATAAATGTAAAATGTAAAAGTGTATAACGTAAATATTCTTTAACGATAATTTGATTTTCAAAATTTTAAATATATAACAATTTAAAAATAAATAACTTCATGTCCTATCGACACTTTTACATTTTACATTTTGTGTTTTACATTTTACATTTTTCACCGCTTAATACGTATGAGCGAAAATATTACATAAATCCCTGTGTTTTCATCCAGTCGTCGTTGTAAACGGAGCTGAGGTATTTGCTGCCGTGGTCGCAACTGATAATGACAACAAGATCACTTTGTTTCCAATCTTTTTTCTGCGTAGCGGCTTGCAGAGATGCACCGGAGGAGTAGCCCAGAAATAATCCTTCCTGCCTTGCACAAGCCCGAACAGCATGAGCAGAATCACGGTCATTGACCTTGATAAAGTAATCAATAACATCGAAATCGACATTGCCCGGAATGATGGTTTTGCCTATACCTTCCATTTTGTAGGAGTGGATAATGCTTTGGTCAAAAATACCGGTTTCATGGTATTTTTTGAGTACCGAACCCGCTGCGTCAACGCCAATAACTTCAATATCAGGGTTTTGCTCTTTGAGGTAGCGAGCAGTGCCACCAAGCGTACCGCCTGTACCGACTGCGCCCACGATATGCGTGATTTTACCCTTCGTTTGTCGCCAGATTTCCGGTCCGGTAGAGTGATAGTGTGCCAGGTTATTTTCGGGATTAAAGTTTTGATTGGTGTAGTATGCGCCGGGAATTTCGTCGGCAAGACGGAGGGCTTGTTGGTAGTAAGAACGCGGATCCTTGGGGCTGACTTTGGCAGGGCAAAGGATAATTTCTGCCCCCATCGCTTTGAGAGCATTGATCTTTTCAGTAGAGGCTTTGTCGGCTACGGTAAGTACACAACGGTAGCCTTTGAGCGCACATATCATCGCCAATGCAAAACCCGTATTGCCGGAGGTGGCTTCTACTACCGTACCACCGGGGCGCAACAACCCTTTGAGTTCGGCTTGCGCTACGATGTACGCCGCTATACGGTCTTTGGCGGACAGTCCGGGATTCGCTCCTTCGGTCTTGACATATATATTGGTATGAAGTTGTTGGGATAGGTGTCCGAGTTTGATAAGTGGCGTATTACCAATAGCTTTGACCACATTGCGGTAAGCCCCTTGTTGAGTGTGTCGGCTGCTTACCGGCGTTTGTATCACCATGTTTAGGTTTGTATTTTGTGTAATATTGAATACGTACTTTTGGCGTGACTTGCTATTAGTTCGACAAAAAGACACAAACGTAACCTAAAATTGGTGATTTTTAATGCGATAATGCTGAAATGCTATAATGAGGGAATGCTATAAATGCGAACTAAGAGTTGAAACTAATTGATTATCAGTTACATGTATTTTTCTTAATAGGGGGAACGAAAGTTCATTTTTATAATGTGTAATATGTTTATTTTCATAGTTTTATAAAATCCTACTCGCCTTGCATTTTGAAAATGCAAGGCGAGTAAAGTTTGCCTTTCTATTTTAAAATCAGATAATTATATATTTACTTTTTTAATAAAATATTTTTAAACTCATATTACAAAAACGACTTTTCGTTTGCCTTGTTTTTCTTAATAAAATTTTTAATTATTTATAAATATATTTATATGTTTGATTGTCAATAAAATATCAACTCTTAGTGGGCATTATAAATTATCGCATGACCGCATGATCACATTATACCGAAAATAAATCTTCTAATACCACTTCACTTTGCACCAATTCTTTGTGATACTCATTGTTCGTAACTCCAAAAGTACTTATCATGGTGAGAAAGATATTTTTGCGTTTGTTGGCAGCTATATTTGAAAACAAGTTGGTTTTATTTCGTAGTTTTTTAGCATAGGCTTTATCAATCGTAAAATCAGCCTTTGCAAATTTGATTTCACAGATATTGACCACGCGGTCGGCGCGATCAATGAGCATATCAATCTGAGTTCCCGCATCTTTATCTGCCTTCCGCCATGCAGTTATACTAGATTCAATGGCTTCCAATTTTAAAGCCCGTTTGATTTGAGGAATATGAGCAAAACACAAGCGTTCAAAAGCCAAACCCGACCAACTTACCCACGATTGCGACTTGACGATATTTCCCCAATTTTTATCGGTTTTGAAGTTTTGTTTTTTCATAAATTTTAAATAAAAAATAGTAAAATTATCAGCTAATTTGTACAACGTTTTTGTTTTTTTATTTTGATAAGGTAAAAATATTTCGATAAAGCCGGATTCTTCCAATTCGTTGAGTGAAGTCGTGAGTGTTCCGCCGCTTGGTAATCCTGTTTTTTCAATAAGTTCCCTCCGTGTGAGTCCGCTTTTTTTATCGTTTAGTGCTTCTATGATTTGATAATGTCGTCCACTATCATCGAATAAAGAGCTAAATAAAACCTTGTATTCATCCGTCAAAATTCCATCTTTTGTAAAGCAAGCACGGTTGATAAATTGTACCACACTTTCCCCTTTCCTTATCGCATCCAAATAGTAGGGAATGCCACCTGTGGTGAGGTAAAGTTGTGCAATGTCGTACCTGCTCCATTTGATGCCTTTTTCTTTTAAAAATAATTCTACTTCATATAGGTTAAACTGTGTCAGTCTTATTTTTTCAGCCACCCTATTGTGTAATCCGCCTTTGTTCTTCAATATTTTTTTAATCATCCATGAAGCCGCCGAACCACATATAACACACACAATATCAGTGCGTTTGGTGCAGTAGCTATTCCAAAAATTTTGAAAAGCCATGAGAAATTTTGACTTGGGCGTATCGAACCAAGGCAGTTCATCCAAAAAAATTACCTTCTTGCCATTGCGCTTCAAAGCGTCAATAAAACGCTCCAACATATCGAAGGCTTCCGTCCATGAATCGGGCTTGTGTCGTGCGGCTTCCGTCCAACCGTATTTGGCTAATGTATCAGCAAAATGTTTGAGTTGGTCATTCAATTTGCCCTCGTGTAGTCCTGCTATTTCAAATTTTATTTTTGTACCAAAATATTGTCTGACAAGAAACGTTTTACCTACTCTTCTTCTGCCATACACCGCAATCAACTTGGATTCAGAACTCTTCAGGCAATGCTCAAAAGTCTTTTTTTCGTCAATTCTACCGATTAATTTCATAGATAATTTTAAATTTATATTCAGCCAAATTTACAATTTTTTTGTAAAAATGGCTAATTATAAATTTTTATAGCCAGCCATTTTTATATTTTTTTATCAAAAATGGCTGGTTATAACGAATCACAAAGCATTTCCTGTTGTCTGAATTTGGAATTTGGAATTTGTTACTTGATGCTCAAATGTCGTAGCGAATAAAAGCAAATACCACCAAAACCAACAAACAACATAGCATGAAAAACGAGGAAAGGGCGACTATCAGCATACATGATTTGGAAGATAATGGCAGCAAGAAAATAGAGTGCCAGTAAGCCTTCCATAATGGTGGTCCAAGTGATTTTTCGGGCAAGGTAAGTGCGATTTTTGAAGCTGTCGGTCAGGGTGCTGATATTGAATTTCGGTGTGCGGATAAAGGCAGTTTTTTTACCGATATAGCCTTGCACAACGGCAATGGTATTATGCAAAGAAAGCCCCATAGAAAGAGAGAGAAAAACCGGAAAAATGAAGATAAACTTGATGAGGGTACGCAGATAGCCCTGCCCATTGCGCGAAGCATGTACATTGGCAAAATAATAGACCAATATCATCGCCATGACCGCAATATAAAAAACAGCGGCATAAGATAAATCGATGGTGATGCGCTCCAAGACAAACATCATCGGTACACTTGCAATTGCCATAAAAAGGATGCAGACAAAAACACTGCTCGACATTAAATGTACCGTACCATGTATTTTTTTACGCAGTGGAATGGGCGATTTCCATATCAGCGGGAGCATTTTTTTGGCAGTTTCTGCGCCGCCTTTTGTCCAGCGGAATTGTTGGGATTTTAAGCCGTTCATTTCGGCAGGGAGTTCGGCGGGCGAACCTACGTTTTCGAGGTAAGTGATTTGCCAGCCTTTGAGTTGGGCGCGGTAGCTGAGGTCGAGGTCTTCGGTCAGGGTGTCGGCTTCCCAGCCACCGGCATCGTCAATGGTTTTGCGTCGCCATACACCTGCTGTACCATTGAACTGAAGCAGACAATCACCTGCGTATCGACCGTGTTGTTCGACGGTGAAATGTACATCTAGTTGCATCGCCTGCAAGCGTGTGAGGAGCGAATAGTTTTTGTTGATATGTTCCCAACGGGTTTGTACCACACCTATTTTTTCATTATCAAAATAAGGTAAAGTACGGCGTAAAAAATCGGGATTGGGCAGGAAATCGGCATCGAAAATGGCAATGAAATCTCCTTTGGCAAATTGCATCCCGTCACGCAATGCACCTGCCTTGTAACCTTCACGTATTTTTCGGGTTACTTGCTTGATATTGAAACCTTTAGCTGCGTATTCTTCTACTTTTTTACGGGTAATTTCGAGTGTTTCATCCGTAGAGTCATCCAGTATATGAATTTCATACCTGTCTTTCGGATAATCAAATTTTACAACATTATCAATCAATCGCTCTACTACGTATTGCTCGTTGTATATCGGAAGTTGTATCGTCACAAAAGGCAATTCGGAATCGCCGTTGAGCGGTTTTAAATCAGGCTTGGGTTTACCGTTTTTTTTATGATAATAATACAGCAAATGTGTCTGCATCAAACAGTAAATGGTGATGTACAACAAAGCCAAACAATAAAACGTAATGAGTGTATAAGTAATAAATTCCATTAACAATGGTTAATGGTTAATGATGAACGGTTAATGGTTAATGATTAATGATTAATAAGTAAATTTATAAGGTTTGTTTCAAGTTCATTTTTATATTGAGAACATATAACTTAACTTTTGTATTATAATTATTTATTGGTCGCACTGAAATATAGCCGTTTTTTAATTAATTAAAATTATTTTATAATTTATTTATTATTAAAAATTATCCCGATAGCTATATGGGATATAAATATTTTTTATTATAAAATAATTTAAAAATACCCTTATTTCAGTAGAACTTTTATTAAAAATTAAAATGCAAAAACTGAGATATAAAAATGATATTCTCGAATCGTGTGTATTTATATAAATCACTTATTAATCATTAATCATTAACCATTAATCATTAATCATTAACCGTTATAATAATTTAAAGATGGTCCAAAGAATTTTGTGTCCGGCGAGTATCGTTCCTTTGACGGTGCCGGAGACTTTTGATTTGCCGATGCGCTTGCGATAATTGACGGCAACTTCGGTGCATTTGTATTTCATTTTGGCGGCTTTGACCTGCATTTCTACCGTCCAACCATAGGTGGTATCTTGCATGTCGAGGTCAAGAAGTTTTTGCCATTTGATAGCGCGAAAAGGACCTAAATCGGTAAATTCATATCTATAAAATAATTTTATCAGATTGGTAGCCAGCCAGTTACCAAATATTTGTTGTGGAGTCATAGCTCCGCGTTCAAGGTTGCCCAAAGCGCGTGAACCAATGATTAGATCCATATCGCGTTCCAAAATCTGCGCGACTAACAGACGCACTTCTTCGGGATAATCCGAGTAATCTGCATCAATAAAAACCACGATGTCCGGTTGTTCGTCGGTGGGTTTATCTCGCAGATAATTGATTCCTTTTAGGCAGGCATGTCCGTAGCCTTTTTGGGCTTCGTCGAGTACTGTTGCACCACCCGCATGTGCGACTTCAGCAGTGCGGTCTGTACTACCGTTGTTGCATACAATCACTTCGCGGATGAGGTCGCGCGGGATGTCTGCCAAGACTTTATCTACCGCATTTTCTTCATTGAAGGCGGGAATAATCATGTCAATAGCCATGTTGTGTTGTGGCATAAATTGGTCTGTTATTTTTCAAGGACTAAAAGTACGGAAAATTTAGGCTTTCTATGTCGTTTGCAGGACAAGGGTGCAAGGTTTATGTTTAATTTAAAATGGCTTTATAATAATCAATGATGAATTGAAAGATACCCAAGATTTTTTCTATATCACTCCTATAATAAATTGCCTGATCTACAAAAACCATATCATTCTCAAGGCACATGAATTTCCAGTCATCACCTGTTGTGGTACAGCCGTAAATTTTGTCCACCGATGTATTTAATTGTTGATTGAACAGAAAAGCACCATACATCTGTGCGGCACATCGGTAAATACCAAATTCAATATCATGATTTTCTGCCTGATCTACAATCGTCGTAATCGGTGTATTTATCGAATATTTTTGATTATCTTTAGCAAGTATAAAATCCACCGGTCCTGTTAGTCCGTTTTCTTCGTCAGCTTTCAAAACATCACCGGAATGTATGGTAAAAAAGTCGTTATTTGTTCTTCTCAAATTCATTAAAATAGGAAAAACCACCAATTCTGAACGGGATTTTTCACTCTTCATAGGCAACTCTCCTGCTTCCTCAAGTTGCTGCTGCAAAAAGGTATCAGGTTGTAGCGGATTTATCTGATTTTTATCAAATAAATCCACTATTTGACTCCCGATATTAAATTTCCTTTTCAAATCTGTTAAAGTAATATCCGAATAAGCCATAATTCATTTTTATAACAAAAATAACGATTTATTTTTTATCATTCAAGCCTTAGCGAAACAGCACTCGCCGACTCACAGGAGCAATATTGGTATCTTCAAAATCAATTTGAATGAAATACACACCCGCCGGAAGTTGATTTCGATGTAGTCGAAATTCATTATTATTTTGATCATTAAAATATGAAATTAACTGACCAAAATTATTATACAAAAATATATTATATTTTTTATTCAAATTATTAAAACCAATTATTGTCTGTTCGTTTGCCGGATTTGGTGCGATTGTGATATATTGATTCACATCTTCTGGCTCATCAACATTCACGCCACCGCCTGTACCGCAGACTATTTTCTTCAAAAAACGCCCTGAATCTACTGCCATGCTATCCCAGTAAATTTGGGCAAAATTAGTACCATGCCCGCCACCGGGAACGCTAATTAATTGATTGGTGACACCCACTTGGTCGGCATAAGGATGCAGTACACCGCTACCTTCCAAAGTACCTAAATCAAGCGTAAACAAAGTAACCGTACCATGACCATAAGGCACAACATCATCCGCTGTACCATGTATGCTGATGAATGGCACATCATCGCTATCAATCCAATTTCTTCGATGCAGTGCGCCCAAATAACTCACAACTCCCTGTACATCAGAGGAATAGCCCACAGCAGAATTGTTCGGGTCATCGGTATCACCTTCCCATCCGCCATTGGCATTTATGGCATCTATGATGTACTGCGGCAGTATATCGGTATCGTCTGCGCCAAGCTGTGCAGTGTGCAACGCCGTCACTGCTCCGGCAGAAAGTCCGCCTGTAAAAATAAAATCAGGGTCAATGCCATAAGGATTCCCGTCGTCCACACTCTTCCGCAAAGCACGTATGGAAGCCTTCATATCGGCAATGGATTTGACAATAATATCCAACATCCCGAGCGAATCGGGGATATTGGCAATATCAATACTGTAAATCCGATAATCAATACCCACACTGACGTAGCCCTTACGTGCAAATTGCTCACAAAAACTCTTGACTTGCGCCCGATTGCCTTGAATATATGCTCCACCAAATGCCATAATGACCACCGGACGGTCGGTGCGGGTATCTCCTGCGGGTTGGTAAATATCCATGTACAGTTCCTGAAAATCACCGCCGAATGTATAGTTTTCTCCGAATTTGACCGTCATGGAATCTACATCCGTAAATATCTCGTCTGTGTAGCGCAAGCCATTACAGCCGTTTGGGTTTTGAGCAATAATAATATTCGATAATATTAAAAATGATAATGCTAAGTAAATTTTTTTCATGTTAAATATAATGACTGAATTAGTGAATGATTGAATGAGCGAATAAATCACTGTCTATCACAGTTAATTCAAAAAGTATTGTTGGGATATTTTTATCCAACTACTTAATTTGATATTTTTTGTGAATTTGGACTTTGGACATTTTGGAAATTAGGTAACTGGGATCTTCGGTTTTAAATCGTAAGTAATTGATTACCAGTTATTTAATTTTTATTAAGATAAAAAAATATTCAGTTAATTTAATTTTATAATTATTTGATAAAAAACAATTTACCTAATACCAAATTTCCTAATTTCCCAATGTCCAAAGTCCAGTGTGAATGATAAAGGTAAAGATAAAAATGGTTTGATACAAGTTTGCAAAAAATTCCGCTTCAAGCTGAACTTTTTACCGTTTTTAACGATTTTTAAATTGGTTTATGGAAAAAAACACAACACATACCTGCCCCATTTGCGGACGCGAACTCGGTAATGAAAATATCTCCAAGCACCACCTGACACCTAAATCAAAAGGCGGTAAACACGGCGAGACGATTATGGTACATAATATTTGTCATCAAAAAATCCATTCGGTGTTTACGGAAAAAGAATTGGAACGTGAATATAACACTGTCGAAAAACTCCTCGTGCATGAGGATATTCAGAAGTTTGTGAAATGGGTAGCTAAAAAACATCCGGCATTTTATCAGTCTAATCGGGTGATGAAGCGGAGGCGAAAAAGGCGAATTTAATCAGGCATCTTCCTCCTCATGTTCGTCCAGAATATTTTGAATAAACTCGCTATACGCATCTTTCATCGGCAAATCGTAGTCTATCTTTATCTTTTTTCTTTGTGTCAAAACGGTCTCACCGCTTTGCGGATTGACACCTTCTTTTTCGTAAGTTTCCCAATATACACCAATGCCTCTTTTTTGCCAATTTGGTATGTCATTGAAATTGATACCATATTGAAAAAGCAATTCATTTTTACCTGCTACCGACAAGCCATTGAGTTTTTGCGTAGCTTCTTTGGCTGATTTTCCTTGTTTTCTCATTGCCCAATAACAGTGAGCATTGAGCGCGTTTCTAAAGGCATCTTCATTGCGCCAGCGAAAATAATCGACTACATTTTGCGGCGTAGGCAACTGCGAAATCCGGCAATCAAAGGTAGCCATATCATTCAACAGCAAGGAAAATTTCGCACTCGCCTCCCCTGCCAATACTGAGTTGTATTTTCTGATTTTTCTGCCAAATGTCTGTTCGTTTTTTGCAAACAACAAGGAAATTTCGTCGCTCTCCGTATAGCCGTAAATGACCTTGAAACCGCAATTCGTCAGATGCCTGACCGTCTCGACCATCAAATCTCTGAATCGCTCGTCGAAGGGTGCTTCAAAGTTGTGGTTTTGCTTGGTGAGTTTTGTGAATCCGCGCCCATCTATACGTGCCACCATATAAATATCGGGCAGTACGATGTGGTCGTGTGCCGTTTCAAAGATTCGCATTTTTTTGTCGAGTTCGTCAAATTTCATTGTTGTGATTTTTTTTATGTGTAAAATGATGGCTTACATTTGAAGGTGATTTTAGTTTTCATTACGTATGCAATGTAGGAAAAGTTCATAATTTCATTAAACAATAACTTGACAACGTTTTTTTATATACCTTTTATTTCATTTGGATAAGTTGTAAATGCGATGTAATTTTGATTTTAATGCAAACCATTACGAACTATTCAACATTAAATGAAGTTAATCTATTGGAATACCAATAATATTCAGAGATTAGACGAAATACGAGATATACTCACTTGCTGTAAACCGGATATTTTATTTCTTTCGGAAATTGATAAAACACTTCTCGAATCTGATTCAAGCCTGAGCAAAATGGGGTATCTGTATTTCCCAAATCCGGGCTGCAAGAGAGTAAGTGTTATCAAAAAATCGGATATTAATATTAATTTGGGTTTGCAAACGAATTATTACACGTTTATAAATTTTCCAAAGTTCAAAACAAGCGTTATATCTGTACATTTGCCTTCGCAAATGTTTCAGCACTTGGATGGTTTGAAAGAATTTATCAGAGGTTTTAGGGATGAAATAGATGAAAATGTAGGAAATCCGCTTGACAATAAAATAATTGTCATTGGTGATTTTAATGTTAATCCATTTGAACGTCCTATGATTGACTTCGATGGATTTTCAGCTACAAATACCATTAATTCTAAATTTCAAAAACGGCATTTAGGAAAACAAAGGGCTTTTTATTATAATCCTACATGGAAGTTGTACGCAGATAATTATTTTCCGGGAACAAAATATTATCCAAGACCCTCAGCTTCGGCTTATGATGTCTTGGAACATCATTATCTTGACCAAGTGGTTATTAGTATTAAATTGTTGGAGGAATCAAAAAGCGAAAAAATTGAAACGATAAAAAAGACCGAAACGTATAACTTCTTTTCAACCAAACAAAATAAAGTATTGGTTTCAGACCATTTACCTTTATCATACACCATAAATATTTGATTGATGAAATGGAATAAATTTAGTGAATCTGAAAGAATATATCCTGATGAAATTGTCAATAAACTCATCAAAGGATTTCCTAATGCAACGGGACAGTTACTTGAGTTAGTGGTAGAAACAAGTATGCATAACTTTGAAACGCAGACTGACTTCGAGTTTAGACTATTATTAGTCAGTCATAGGCTTGAAAATTACAGATTTAAAGTTGCTACATTTGGATATAATATTGAAATATACCCTGTTTTAATAGTTTTAGATGAACAAATTTACAATGAACTTCTCAACATAAGAATGCTCGCGAAGGACATCATCAAAAAAGACACCGAACAAGAATTCGAAGAATTAATGATAAAAGCATTTGAATCAGAAAGATTTCAAGAAGTAGTATCAGGATTATTAAAAATAAGTAAAAAACCTGATTTAGTCAGTTAAATTTAAACACACTCTAAAATAGAAATGGCTGACTACAATTGTAGTCAGCCATTTTTATTTTATCATAAAAAGACAAATCACGAATCAAACGAGTCAACGAATCACGAAACTAAGGCATCACCCGCAAAACCATATACCTCAACGCATCATAGGAATAGAACGGTAATACTGATAAATCAAGTAAAACAATGACCAAGTTTGTGAATTAAGCATAATCGGAAAACTCTCTTGTGTATTCAGATAAGAAAATATCTCAATTCTATCGGATAAGAAAGTATCAATGGCTTCATTGAGTGAAGATATACCTGAATTGAGATAAAAATCAAGGTCGTGCCATCCTCCAATAATTGCAAGGGCAGTAAAAACAGATAATTCAGCATTTATCTGTCGGATGCTTTTACCAGTATTTTTTGCTCCAATAACTGGCTGTACATAATTGATAGTCAATTCAGTACAAGCTGCAATTTTATAATTATTGGCGAGTCCGGTCAGAACGGGTTTTGTTTTTTGTTCCAACAGATAAAAATAAAAATAAGCAATGATAGTAGAAGCATCGGAACGGAACTCTAAATCTAAATTGATTTCTTTTTGATTGAGTTCCTTGAAGCGTTGCAAGATGGTATCTATTTCAGTCTTTCTGGATTTGATGTCATACTTATTTTCAAGTTCGCCAACAAATGAGGCGATTTCATCTATATTTTTCATCAGGAAGCTGAAGCTGTCGTTAAGGCTCTTTGAATCAATTGAAATGCACTATCAAGTTGTTGCGGTTGAATAAATGTTTTATCACTCGCACTCATTTCGTCATTCTCAAACTTAAAATCATCTTTTTGTATCAATTCTAAGTTTAATTCATCTATAGGAATAGTTTTGTCTTTCAACCAATCCAAAAATATTTCTTTATCTGTCATAACATTTCTTTTTCTGTAAAAAACAAAGATACAAATTTAATTAATGCCGAACATCAAGGCATCACCCTCAAAACCGTATATCTCAACACCACCTCCAACATCAACAAAAGCAAAGCCAGCCCCACCCATGGATAAAACTCCTCGCTATACCGCTTCACGGTCGTCACTTCGATTTTAGTTTTTTCCAGTTGGTCGATGACACCATAAATCTGTGCGAGGGCTTCTTTATTGGTGGCGCGGAAATAGCGTCCGCCGGTCATATCGGAGATTTGTTGGAGGAGTTTTTCGTCAATCTCTACGCGCACAAAACCGAATACATACTGCCCGTCACCGCGTCTGCCAATGGGCGCGTAAGCATCGCCGTTGCTGCCCACGCCTATCGTATAGACCTTCACATCTATCTCGCGTGCGACCTCTGCCGCCGTCAGTGGCTTGACGTATTCTCCGGCATTATTGACCCCGTCGGTGAGGAGGATGACGATTTTACTTTTGGCTTCGCTGTCTTTGAGACGATTGACGGCAGTAGCCAAACCCAAGCCGATAGCCGTACCGTCTTCGAGCGGTCCGCATTTGAGTTCGGAGAGGAAGGATTTGACCACGCTGCGGTCGGTGGTGAGCGGACATTGGGTAAAGGCTTCTCCGGCAAAAACCGCCAAGCCCAAGCGGTCATGTTCGCGCTTATCCACAAATTCCATCGCGACCTCTTTACTGGCTTCGAGTCGGTCGGGCGCAAAATCCCGCGCCAACATACTACTCGAAATATCCATGACCAAAAAAATGTCTATGCCTTCCGCCGTAATGTCTTCTTCTTTGAGTGTCGCTTGCGGACGTGCCAATGCCACCACCATAGCCGAAAAAGCCAATGCTCGTAAGACAGGCAATACCATCCGCAGTCTGCCACGCCAGGAACTCCTGCCCTCAAATGCCGACAGGCTCGACATCCGTACCGTAGCATACCGCTTCCGACGCTGAAAATAATAGTACGCCGCCAGTAAAGGGATTAGCAATAGCAGCAATAACAACAAGGGATGCTTGAAGGCTACATTGGGATTGAGTATATTGAATATGTTGCTTAGGTCAAACATTTTTTATTTCGCGATTTGTTGATTCGTGATTCGTTGACTTGTTGATTCGTTGATTCGTCATACATCAGCACCTCAATACGCCAGCACTTTGGACAGTGTAAAGTTACGTAATTGTGTTGATATACAAATGCAGATAGTTTGGCTAAAATATTATGTGTAAACATTTTTCTCGTACAGGCGATTTCAATCGCCATGTGAAATAATTACAAATAAAAATTGCCTTACATATTGGCGGTTAAAACCGCCTGTACTCTTTAACGCAAAAAAGACCGACTACAAGGTAATCGGTCTTTTATATTTTTGAACGTTGTGAGACGTGCGTTTGCGATTAAGCATCTTTCACATCATCAGCGGCATCGGCTACTGCGTCAGTTACGTCATCTACAATATCCGTTGCATTGTCAGCAACATCGGTCACTGCATCAGTAGCATCATCTACTACATCAGTAGCAACATCTACTACATCAGGCGTATCTACTTCTTCTGCAACATCAACTACCGTATCCACAGCCTCGTCTGCTACATCTGCAACTGCATCAGTTGGTGTGCTTGCTTCGGCGGGTGCAGGTTGTTGCGAACCGCCGCCACCGCCGCCACCTCTTCTACGGCGTGTTTTCTTCTTAGGTCCAGATGCAGTGCTGTATGTTTCATTATAATCCACAAACTCAATGAGACAGGTTTCGGCAGCATCTCCCTGACGGAAGCCTGTGCGAAGGATACGTAAGTATCCGCCCGGACGGTCTGCGATTTTGGCAGCAACGGGTCCGAAGAGTTCAGTGACTGCTTCTTTGTTTTGGAGGTAGCTGAATACGACTCTGCGTGAGTGCGTGGTATTCGTCCGCGCTTTGGTGATCAGCGGTTCTAAATATACCCGAAGGGCTTTACCTTTTGCAAGTGTAGTCGTTATGCGTTTGTGCTTGATTAAGGCACAAGACATATTCATCAGTAAGGCGCGTCGGTGTCCTTTTTTTCTTTTGAGGTGGTTAAATTTCTTACCGTGTCTCATTGTTAATAATTTTGTGAACTTCGCAGCACGGGTTCAGTGATTAGTGACTGGTAATTAGTGATTAGTTCGATAGAATATTGAAATAATCTCTTTTCTGATTTTAAATTATTTATAATATTTAATATTTTTTGACAAGTTTATCTGATTGGTTGACACTTCATACGATATTAATTTTACACAAAATGTAAGTAAGCCGTTTGGTAAACTTTTCAAGTTTGCTAAACGTGGGTAGGGTACTGAAATTTATAATTAGCTAAAAATCAGTGCTTTACTTACGTTTACCAAACTTTTTGAAGTTTAGCAAACGGAGTATTTAAATTTTGTTTTAATTTTTAAAATCAGATTCCAAAAGTGTCAACTACTTTTGTCGTTTGGATAAACTTGTCTATTTTTTTCAATAAAAATATTTTTAAAATCATTTTATTACAATAAAAATTTTAACGAAATTAAAATAATTATAATACAATCATTAAGTCTAAATTACTAATTAAAATATCCGTTACTGCAATTTTGTTAATGAATAAGACGGATTTCGCAAGCGAAATCCGTCTTTATTTATTTTTTACGAAGTAGAAGTATTTATAATTAATTGACAAAATGGAGATTATCGAACTAATCACCACTCAACTAATCACTCCCCTAATCTTCGTCTATTTTGTATTTGGATAAATCCATACCGAAGGTCAGTCCTTTTTCTACGAGTAGTTCTTCGATTTCTACGAGCGATTTTTTACCAAAGTTTCTGAACTTCAATAGCTCGTGTGTATCGTATTGGACGAGTTCGGCAAGGGTATTTATCTTAGCTGCTTTCAGACAGTTGTAGGCTCTCACTGAGAGGTCAAGGTCTTCAAGCGATGTTTTCAATAGTTTACGCATGTGGAGGATATGCTCGTCCACAATGTTGTCTTCTTGGCTCGTTCCTGTGTCGAAAGTGATATTTTCGTCAGAGATGAGCATGAGGTGTTGTATCAAAATTTTGGCTGCCTCCTTAATGGCATCTTCGGGGTGAATGGTGCCGTCGGTCTTGACTTCGATACCTAATTTTTCGTAGTCGGTACGTTGTCCGACACGAGTAGCATCTACCGAATAACGCACGTTTTTGACGGGCGTATAGATGGCATCAATCGGAATCACTCCGATGGGTGCATCAGCAGGCAGATTTTCGTCGGCAGGTACGTAGCCGCGTCCTTTGGTAATGGTCAATTCCATTTCGAGATTGACGAAAGGCTCCATACGGCATATCACCAAGTCGGGGTTCATGACGCGAAAAACGTTGGTGTGTTCTTCGATGTCACCCGCCATAAATGCTTCTTTGCCTGTAATGGTGAGGTATATACGCTCGGAGGTGATGTCCTCGTCTGCCATAACTTGTTTGAGACGTACCTGCTTGAGGTTGAGGATAATCTCTACCACATCTTCGACTACGCCTCTGATGGTAGAGAACTCGTGGTCAGCCCCTGCAATGCGTACCGCAGAAATAGCAAAGCCTTCTAATGAGGACAACAGCACTCTGCGAAGAGAGTTGCCGATGGTTTGACCGAAGCCTTGTTCGAGTGGTTTAAATTCAAACGTGCCTTCAAAATCATTTGCTTTTTGCATAATGATTTTGTCGGGCTTATGAAAAGTTAATATGCTCATATAAAGGATACCTTATGAAGGTGAAAATCGTTTTTAAATGCTTTTTTAAATGTAAAATGTAAAATAATAAATTTAAAATGTAAAAGTGTCGATAAGATATGAAGTGGATTTATTTAAAAATGTATGTATAAAAATTTTACAATTATTTAAAAAAATAAACTATTCAAATTATCTCTTTTTACATTTATTATTTTACATTTTACATTTATTTAAATTCGTTTTCCTGTCTTACTACATACAGCAAGATTTCATTGTCAATATTGACAATGAAATCTTGTGTATTATGGTATAGAAATTATTTAGAATATAATTCGACAATAAGTTGCTCGTTGATTTTTTCCGGTATGTCTGCCCTCTCCGGGTATTCGAGGAATTTGCCTTCCATTTTATCTGGATTAAATTCCAACCAACCAAAGTTGCGTACATCACTTTTGTTCTTCACTGCCCCTCTGACAATATCCAAACCTTGTGATTTTCCACGGATACCGATGATGTCTCCGGGACGCATCGTTGCCGAAGGGATATTAGTGACAACGCCATTGACTACTACGTGTTTGTGACTGACCAATTGACGTGCAGCCCGACGTGTAGGTGCCATGCCCATACGAAATACTACATTGTCAAGTCTTGCCTCCAATAACTGGAACAATACTTCACCTGTTACTCCTTTTTTACGACTGGCTTTTGCAAACAAGTTGCGGAATTGACGCTCCAATACACCGTAAGTATATTTGGCTTTTTGCTTTTCCATCAACTGTACAGCATAATCAGATTTTTGCTTTCTTCTTTTGCTGTTACCGTGTTGTCCGGGCTTATATTTTCTTTTTTCAAAGGCTTTGTCATACCCAAAAATGGATTCGCCGAAGGCTCTTGATTTTTTAGTGGTAGGTCCTGTATATCTTGCCATTATTTTTAAGTTCAAGTTCAAGCATCGAGTACGAACTCAATTTTAAATTTCGCTACGCGAAATACTTGAATTATTTTTATGTAAAAAGTGCGTATGCCAGATAATATTGTACTTGAACTTGACACTTGCACTCGTACTTTTTTTTAAACTCTTCTGCGTTTTGGTGGGCGACAGCCGTTGTGCGGAATAGGTGTAACGTCGTGAATAATCGTCACGTCAATACCACTCGAATTGATAGCTCTGATAGCCGACTCTCTTCCCGAACCCGGTCCTTTTACATAGACAATGACGGTTCTCAAACCCGCTTCATGCGCTTTTTGTGCCGCATCACTCGCCGCAATTTGTGCTGCATAAGGCGTGTTTTTCTTTGACCCTCTGAAACCCGCTTTACCGGCAGATGCCCAAGAAATCACTTGCCCTTGCTTATTGGTGAGTGAAATGATGATATTATTAAAACTGGCTTTGATGTAAGCGTAGCCTTGTGGCTCCACTTTCACTTTTCTTTTTTTCGCCTTCTTTGACTTTGCCATTATATTTAGTTGATTGGTTGATCAGTTGAATAGTTAATTAGGTAGATAAATTTTGCATAGCAAAACCTATTATAACTGATTAACCAATTTACTGATTCACTATTTACTATATTACTTGGTTGCTTTCTTCTTGTTTGCAACGGTCTTTTTCTTACCTTTTCTGGTACGTGCATTGGTTTGTGTGCGTTGTCCGCGTAAGGGCAAACCTTTACGGTGACGCAAACCTCTGTAACATCCAATATCCATCAAACGCTTGATATTCATTTGAATCTCTCCGCGCAATGCCCCTTCTACCGTATAGTCATCAGCGATAGACTCACGAATGCTCTTGATATTATCATCCGTCCAATCTTTGACTTTGACACTCTCATCAATAGAACACTTTGCCAATAATTCTTTGGACCGACTAGGTCCTATTCCGAAAATATAGGTCAAAGCGACAATCCCTCTTTTATTTTTAGGTAAATCAACCCCTGATATTCGAGCCATAATTTATGTTTTACTGTTATATTGTTTTATTGTTGTATTGCTATATTGTATGAAACAGTAAAGCAATAAAACAATGCAGCAATAAAACGATACAATTTTTATCCCTGACGCTGTTTGAATCGTGGATTTTTTTTGTTAATAACGTATAATTTGCCTTTTCTGCGGACGATTTTGCAATCGGCAGAACGCTTTTTTACAGATGCTCTAACTTTCATAACTAATAATTGAATGAATGTTGAATGAGTGAATAATTCATACCATCATTCATCATATTTTTATTGAAATGTAAAACTTAAAAGTATTTTTCACTTTTGTAATTCATGAAATTACTTTTACATTTTACATTTGTTATTTTACATTTTGCCTTATTTATACCTATACGTAATACGCCCTCTACTGAGGTCGTAGGGTGACATTTCGACCGCTACCTTATCGCTGGGTAATATACGAATGTAGTTCATCCGCATTTTTCCTGATATGGTCGCTATGATTTCGTGACCGTTCTCCAACCGCACTCTGAACATTGCATTGGAGAGTGCTTCGGTGATTGTTCCGTCTTGTTTGATTAAGTCTTGTTTTGCCATCCTTTTAAATTTTGGAGTGCAAATATCTAGTTTTTTCTTGGAAAATCCAAATCTATTATTTCATCATTGTCTTTCAAGGCTTTATATATATGTTCGTGTGTGGTCAGTATTTCTGTTCCTGATTTTCGTGCGACTACGGTATGTTCGTAATGCGCCGAGGGCTTGCGGTCTGTCGAAACGACTGTCCAACCGTCTTTCAAGGTCTTTACACGCCTTGTTCCCATGTTAATCATGGGTTCAATGGCAATGACCAAACCGTCTTTGATTTGTATGCCTTTGCCGCGTCTGCCATAATTGGGTACTTGCGGGTCTTCGTGCAGGTCTTTTCCTACGCCATGCCCAACCAACTCACGAACTACACCGTATTTGTGTTCTTTCTCTGCGTAGTTTTGTACTGCATATCCAATGTCGCCAATTCTTTTTCCCACCGTTGCTACATCAATTGCTCTGTACAAAGATTCATTGGTAACATGCAGGAGTTTCAAGGCTTCGGGTGTTATCTCTCCTATCGGAAAGGTAAAAGCACAATCGCCAAAAAACTCATTGAGATATACACCGCAATCTATGGATACAATGTCTCCTTCTTCAAATGGTTTGTCGCTAGGAATACCATGTACGACTTGCTCATTGACGGAGATACACAAGGTTGCAGGAAAGCCGCCGTATCCTTTGAAACCGGGCTTTGCGTCGTGGTCACATATAAATTCTTCTGCCGCTTGGTCAATTTCTTTTCCGGTGATACCGGGTTTTATCATACTCGCTATGACTCCATGTGTTCGGGAAACCAAGTCGGCACTGATTCGCATCTTCTCCAAATCTTCATCCGTCTTGTAATATATCATTTTGTACTGCCTTCTCATGTCTTGCTTGGTTGATTAGTTGATTGGTTAATTAGTTTATCGGATATTGTGTCGCAATATCCTCCAATTTAACCTATCAATTACAATTCAAAATAATATATATAGTTTTATTTTTTACAATAAAAAAGAATGAAAATACTTGATTAATTTATAATTAGTGATTGTGAAAATATTTTAATTATTTTTATTTTTAAATATTATAATATTTTTAATAAAATTATTATAATATAAATTATTTTATTTATAACATTCAAAAATAAACGAATAATTTACATTTAAATCATTCTAATGTTATTTCAATAATAATTTTTAAATCATACAAATCACTATACTGCCTGATTAACTGATTAACCATTACACTAATCAACTAAGCACTACATAGGCGCACCTACGGTCATACCACTTCTTCTTCCTTTTACACGACCTGTTTTGACGAGTCCATCGTAGCGGCGCATCAATAGGTGGCTTTCTATTTGTTGTAATGTATCGAGTACCACACCGACCATAATAAGTAGTGATGTGCCACCGAAGAACATGGCAAAGCCAATATTGACTCCTCCTAATCGGGCTGCAAATGCAGGTAAGATAGAGATAAGTCCGAGAAAGATAGATCCGGGAAGGGTAACTCTCGTGGTGACGGTATCAATAAACTCAGCGGTGCTTTTGCCGGGTTTTACGCCGGGAATGAAAGCATTTTGACGTTTGAGGTATTCCGCATGTTGTTGCGGATTCACGATAAGTGCTGTATAGACATAGGTGAATATAACGACCAAAAAGAAGTATATGATATTATATGGTGTTGATGTAAAATCGTTGAGTGCTGTGAGCCATGCCGGTGGTGCTTCGTTGGTTCCCATAGCAAATTGGGCTACGGTAGCGGGTAAAAACATCAATGCTTGTGCAAAGATGATTGGCATTACTCCGGCTGCATTGACTTTTACGGGAAGGTAATCGCGCACACCTGAAACGGGTGTATTGACTTGTCCGCCACCGCCGCGTCCGACCATGCGTTTGGCATATTGGAGCGGTATTCTTCTGACGGCTTGGATGATGAGTATGGTGATTGCCGTAACCGCGACTAGGGCAGCTATGACGAGTACAAATGTAATCAAACCACCTGTACCACCCGACAATCGCAGGTCAATTTCACCGAGAAAAGCCGAAGGTAAAGTAGCGATAATACCAATCATGATAAGCAAGGAGATACCGTTGCCGATGCCTCGGTCGGTGATACGCTCACCGAGCCACATCGCAAGGATAGTACCTGCGGTGAGTATGATGATATTGCTGACCCAAAATGTGAATGGATTGATACTTGGATCTACTGCTCCCGGAAAACTTGTATTAACATAGGTCAGGTAGCCCGCTGCCTGTACGAGTGTAATGGCAACGGTCAGCCAACGTGTAATTTGATTGAGTTTTCTTCTGCCCGATTCGCCTTCTGTTTTTTGTAATTTTTGGAAGTAAGGTACGGCAAAACCCAGTAATTGTACAATGATAGATGCCGAGATGTAGGGCATGATACCTAATGCAAATACCGCCGCATTGTTGAAAGCTCCTCCTGTAAAGGTATTGAGTAAGCCCAAAAGGTTGTTTTGGTTAGCTGCTCCGGCTTGTAATGCCGCAGGGTCAATACCGGGCAGTACCACATACGAGCCAAAACGAAATAGCATCAATAGAGCTAAGGTAAACAGGATACGTTTACGCAAATCTTCTATTGACCAGATATTCTTGAGCGTGGTGATGAATTTTTTCATTGTACTTTTTTTGATGGTTCATGGTTTATGGTTAATAGTTTATGGTTAATAGTTCATGGTTCATGGTTCGCAATATTATAAACGAACTATCAACTATCAACTATTGACTATCAACTATCAACTATCAACTATGAACTAACTATGCAATAGTTGCAGTTCCTCCTTGTGCTTCGATGGCACTTTTGGCAGCCGCCGAAAATGCGTGTGCTGTCACCTCAAGTTTGCAGGTGAGGTCACCATTGCCAAGTATTTTGATTTTATCTTTTTTACCGACAATACCATTTTCAATTAAGGCTTCGGGCGTAATGGTTTTGATACCGAATTTTTCGGAAATCGCCTCCAGTCTTGCTACATTAAGTGGAACATACTCTACACGATTAATGTTTCTGAATCCGCGTTTTGGTGTACGCTGAATCAAGGTAACACCTCCACCTTCAAAACCTTTCTTGCGAGAGTATCCTGAACGGGATTGGGCTCCTTTGTGTCCGCGTGTAGATGTACCGCCTCTTCCAGATCCCTGTCCTCTGCCTACACGCTTATTTTTCTTTACCGAACCTTTTGCAGGTCTTAAATTATGAAGTTGCATTGTATTTAGTTTATTGGGTTTATAGGGTTTATAGGGTTTATAGGGTTTATAGCGTGATTAGGTATCGCAACTATAAACTTTATAAACTTTATAAACTCCATAAACCAATTATATTTCTTCCACTTTTATCAAATGGGCTACTTTATTGATCATCCCCAAAATTTGAGGGCTCGCTTCATGCTCCACCGATTGGTGCATTTTGCGTAAACCGAGTGCGCGTACCGTATCTTTTTGTCTTTTGCTACGGTCAATGACACTCTTGATTTGTGTTATTTTTACTTTTGCCATGATGTATTGTGTTATTGTGTTATTGTTTTACTGTCTTATTGTTGTACTGTTGTGGAAAATTATTTCTCTCATACAACAATTTAACAATATAGCAATACAACAATTATAGCAATTATCCTTTAAACAGTTTCTCCATAGTGATGCCGCGCTCTTTGGCAATCTCCATTGGGCTACGAAGTTGCAGAAGTGCATCCATAGTGGCTTTGATGACGTTGTGCGGATTGGAAGACCCCTGCGATTTGGCAAGTACGTTTTGTACGCCCGCAATCTCCAAAACCGCACGCATCGCACCACCCGCAATCACACCTGTACCGTCAGAGGCAGGCTTGATGAGAACTTTACCGGCACCGTATTTTCCTTTGACTTCGTAAGGAATCGTTCCTTTGTACAATGGAAAAGTAATGGTATTCTTTTTAGCATCTTCGGTCGCTTTGGCGATAGCTTCGGATACGTCACGCGCTTTGCCCAAGCCATGACCTACTTTGCCTTCGCCATTGCCTACCACAACAACTGCCGCAAAACTGAAGGTTCTACCCCCTTTGGTGACTTTAGCCACACGATTGAGACTTACCAACTTGTCTTTATATTCAGAATCCTGAACAGCTTGCCTATCCTTTCTGCCGCCGCGTCCGCCGCCTCTTCTGTTATTATTCCTGTTGTTATTGTTACTATTATTTCTGTTATTATCAGCCATCTTTGTTAAGTTCAAATTCAAGTATCAAGTGCAAGTTCAATTAATTAAAGCCTATCGCACGAGTTCTTGAATATTAGTTTTTATATGACATAAAGTATGCGCTTATATTAAGGTTGAACTTGTCCCGATAATTATCGGGATTGCGCTTGAACTTTATATAGTTAAACCACCTTCGCGTGCGCCTTCTGCAACGGCTTTTACACGCCCATGATACAAATAGCCGCTTCTGTCAAATACGGCATTGTCTATATTGTCACCTTTGGCGCGCTCTGCAATGAGTTTGCCTACGGCTTTTGCTTGCTCGATTTTGTTGCCCGCACTGCTACATACGCCCTCTTTGGAAGAAGCGGTGCAGAGTGTGTGTCCGTTGAGGTCGTCAATCAGTTGTGCGTAGATTTGCTTGTTGCTGCGAAAAACGCTTAAACGCGGACGCAATGCCGTTCCCTTTATTTTTTTGCGGGTACGCATCTTAATCGTATTCCTGCGTGTTAATTTTTTAGCTTTTGCCATTTTATTTACTTTTGATGAAAATGATCCAATGTAAGTTCAAGTTTTCGTAACAAACTTACGCTATGGCTGCCATTTTACAAGTAATTATAAATAATGAGCGAATGAGTGAATAGATAAATGAGTGAATAAATCACCGCTTATCAAACAGCTAATTCAACTTTTTTTTAATATTATTTTTTATAAAACGATTATTTTATTATTTAAAATATTTTAATAAAAAAATTATTTATTATTTTGTATTACAAATATTTTAATTTAAAAAATTGAATGTTTTAATAAAAATCAATTTATTGCTTTTTAATACCTATTAGAATGAAAACGTAATTAGGCAGTGCATTTTTAGCCTGACTTATTGTACAGGCGACTTCAGTCGCCATGTAAAAATAAGTTTTAAAATACATGATACTTTATTATAAGTAAAAACTACACTACACAGGGCGATTAAAATCGCCTGTACGAATGTGCTAATCTGTCTTATCAAATTAGCTATGATATTAAGCCGCTGCACCAGCCGCCTTACCTGCTTTACGACGGATTTCTTCACCTTGAAAGCGCACACCTTTACCTTTGTAGGGTTCGGGTTTGCGGAAGGCACGAATCTTTGCCGCTACTTGTCCGATCAGCTGCTTGTCAGGACTTTCAAGCGTGATTCTCGGCGGTTGTCCTTTGACCGATTCGGTGCTAACTTTCACCTCATCCGGCACGTAAAACATAATCGGGTGTGAATAGCCGAGCGACATTTCCAAGAGTTGTCCGGTATTGGACGCACGATAACCGACACCGACCAATTCAAGGACTTTGGTATAACCTTCGGATACGCCGATGACCATATTGTTGATCAATGAGCGATATAAACCGTGCATGGCACGATGGCGTTTTTGGTCGGTCGGTCTGCTGACCGTAAACTCACCGTCTTCGATTTTCACACTTAAATCGGGGTCTATTTTCTGCGTCAGTTCTCCTTTAGGTCCTTTGACGGTAATGAGGTTTTTTTCCGTCTTTATTTCTACTCCCTTCGGAATACTGATGGGTGCATTTCCTATTCTTGACATGATAAATTCTTATTGAATGTAAAATGTAAAATATCAAATGTAAAATGTAAAATTAATTTACGTTTTACATTCATTAATAGACATAACAGAGGACTTCGCCGCCTACGTTTTCTCGTCTTGCCTCTTTGTCTGTCATGACTCCTTTTGATGTGGATACGATAGCGATGCCGAGTCCGTTAATGACTCTTGGAAGGTCGGTGCTGCCCACGTATTTTCTTAATCCGGGCTTACTAATTCTTTGTAGTTTGCGGATGACGGGTTTCTTGGTTCCGCGTTGGTATTTGACCGCTATTTTGATGATGCCTTGTGGACCTGCTTCATCCTCAAATTTGTATTTGAGAATATAGCCTTGATCATAAAGGATTTCGGTAATGCGCTTTTTGAGCTTAGACGCAGGGATTTCGACAATGCGGTGTCCTGCCATTTGAGCATTGCGTAGTCGGGTAAGATAATCCGCTATCGGGTCGGTTGTGTTCATTTTATTTCATTTTTTTCGGTGACTTTCAATGCGTGAATAGTGTCCTGATAGCTATCGGGATGAATGAGTGAATAATTAGGATTATTCATCATTATTTATTCGACTATTCGACATTCAAAAGACAAAAAATACTTTTTGTCCAGTCTATCCGAATTATAACTTGATGCTGAACGTCTGAAACGCACAGGTCAAGATTTGTTAAAGAATCACTTTAAATCTCAGTTTGATTACTGGATTTTAGTTTGATATAAATATTATTTTTTGAGGTCTTATAGTATTAAACAACTGATTACTAATAACCGGTCACTAATTACATTCTACCAACTTGCTTTGGTGATTCCGGGTATTTTGCCTTCGAGTGCCAATTTGCGGAAAGCTACCCTACATATACCAAAGTCGCGCATATATCCTTTTGGTCTTCCTGTGAGACCGCATCTGTTTTTGAGCCGAACAGGTGATGCGTTGCGTGGGAGTTTGTCGAGTGCGTCATAATCTCCGGCAGCTTTGAGGGCTGCACGTTTTTCGGCATACTTAGCGACCATTCTCTCGCGCTTTCTTTGACGTGCTATTACTGATTTTTTTGCCATAATTTTTAAAATTTCAAAAAACAAAACTCAAATTTCAAGGTTTTTGTTGTTTGGATTTTGTTATTTGTTATTTGAATTTTGGTGCTTTAGTTCTGATTTTGAAAGGGTAAACCCATGAGTTTGAGCAATTCGAGTGCTTCTGCGTCCGTTTTTGCTGTGGTGACAAAGGTGATGTCCATTCCGGTAATTTTATTGATTTTATCAATATTGATTTCGGGAAAGATGATTTGCTCTTTGATACCTACGGAGTAGTTGCCTCGTCCGTCAAAACTTTTGTCATTGATACCTCTAAAGTCACGTACACGCGGTAGAGCTACATTGACAAATCTGTCCAGAAATTCGTACATCTGCGTACCTCGCAAAGTCACACGCACACCAATAGGCATACCTTCACGCAATTTAAAGTTGGACACTGATTTTTTGGCTTTTACCGCCACTGCCCGCTGCCCTGCAATGAGGGTCATCTCTTCTATTGCATTGTCCACCAATTTCTTGTCGGAAGTCGCTTCGCCTACTCCTTGATTAAGGCAGATTTTGACGATTTTAGGTACTTCCATAGCTGAATCGTACTGAAATTTCTCTATCAGTGCCGGTACAGCTTCGTCTTTATATTTATTTTTTAACCGTGGTATGTAACTCATTTTTAAGTTCAAGTTCAAGAAGCAAGTTCAAGAAGTAAATTCAAGTTCAAGAAGCAAGTTCAAATTCAAGAATAAAGTTTAAATAACGTCACCAGTTTTTTTGGAAAAACGGACGATTTTGTCACCTTCTTTTCTGCGTCCTACACGAGTAGGATTGCCACTTTTATCTATCAACATCAGATTGGAGAGGTGAATGCTTGCAGGAACATCAGTGATAGCTCCGGCTTCTTCTTGGGTCGGCTTACGGTGCTTCTTTTTAAGATTGACATCCGATACAATAGCATGGTTTTTTAGTGGAAAAACCTCTAAAACTTCACCTCTTTTACCTTTATGTGCACCGGTAGTAACGATAACGTTATCTCCTTTTTTTATCTTTAATTTCGGTGCGAATCTTTTTTTACTCATTTTTATTGTTTTATGGTTTTATTGTTTTACTGTTTTATGGTTGTATTGTTTGTAACAATCGAATCAATTAACACTTTACTATGTGACAATACAGCAATAAAACAATTTAGCAATAAAACAATCTTATAACACTTCCGGTGCGAGTGAAACGATTTTCATAAAATCCTTGTCGCGTAGCTCGCGGGCTACCGGTCCGAAAATACGTGTACCGCGCGGCTCTTCGGCAGCCGTCAGGAGTACCACAGCATTGTCATCAAAACGGATATATGTACCGTCTTTTCTGCGTATCTCTTTTCTGGTACGGACAATGACCGCCTTAGATACTGTTCCTTTTTTGAGCCCTCCCGGGGCGGCTTCTTTTACAGTGACGACGATAGTATCTCCAATAGAAGCGTATCTACGCCCCGATCCGCCAAGTACGCGGATGCAGAGCACTTCTTTGGCACCACTGTTGTCTGCCACTTTGAGCCTTGATTCTTGCTGTATCATTTTTTATATCAATGAATGATGTACAATGAGTGAATGAACGAATGAGTGAATGAATGACTGAATGAATCACAGCTTATCAGATTCAGTTTTTTTTTACGCTGATTACTTCGCTCTTTCCAAAATTTCAACTAATCTCCAACGCTTTTTCTTACTCAACGGACGAGTTTCGGCAATGCGTACTTTATCACCGATATTGCACTCGTTTTTTTCGTCATGCACCGTAAATTTGGTAGATTTTTTTACAAACTTACCATACATCGGGTGCTGCAAACGACGCTCTACAACAATAGTAATGGTTTTATCCATTTTATCGCTGCTGACGATGCCTATTCTTTCCTTTCTAAGATTACGTTCTGACATTTTTTTATCTTATGTTATCGGTTAATTAGTTGAACGGTTAATCAGGTTAACCTGATTAACTTATTTTCTAATCAACTAATCACTAATTACTTCCTGCGTCTTGCGCGGATTTTACTTCTTTTTGCGAGTTGTTCGGGGGTCATTTCAGCAAGCTGCCGTACGCGGACTTCTGTTTTGAGGCGAGCTATATCGCGTCTCCATTCTCTGATTTTCAGAGGATTTTCAAGTCCTGTTACTGCGTTCTTGAATTTGGATTGCTGCAATTGTTGTTCTGCTGCAAATATTTCATCGCGCAATTCGTCGTCAGTCAAACCTTGTATGCCTATATATTTTTCTGATGCCATTTTACTTTTAGTTGTGAGTAGAGAGTAGAGAGTGGCGAGTAATCCGCTGCTCACTTCTTTCTACGGCATTGAAATATTCGTGTTGTGATGCTTAATTCTTTTATAATATATTGAAAATTAAGAATCATACTTTTTATGCAACGATTCATAAATCTTGCTCCCTTACGGTTGTGGGCAGCTAAAGACAGCCTGTACTGCTTGTCAATGATTTATTAAATTGAGACATTGATTGTACTGAAATAAATGTAATTTTTTATTGATTAAAAATATTTTAATCACATTTTAATACAATCATAATTATTATAAAATATTTTTTAAAAAAATATTTTAAATATAATAATTAAAATATATTGATAATTAAAAATTAATCTGATTAACTATTTAACCGATTAACTAATCAACTGTTTCCTAATCTACATAGTCTCTGCGTGTAACTACTTTGGTCATTACAGGCAGTTTTTGTGCAGCAAGTCGCAGGGCTTCATTGGCTACTGCTCTTGGTACGCCTTCAATCTCGAACATGATGCGTCCGGGTTTGACAACGGCTACGTAGTGGTCTAATGCTCCTTTACCTTTACCCATCCGTACTTCGGCAGGTTTGCTGGTAATGGGTTTGTCAGGAAAAATACGAATCCAAACCTGACCTTCTCTTTTCATATAACGGGTCATCGCCACACGTGCAGATTCAATCTGACGATTGGTGATTCTGCCTGCGTCAAGTGTTTTTAAACCGAAAGTACCAAATGCAATGGTGCTACCTCTTTGAGCATTGCCACGAATGCGCCCTTTTTGCATTTTCCGATATTTCGTCCTTTTTGGCTGTAACATTTTTGATAAATTTTAGACCGTTTTCGTTGCCTGACTCGAAAAGTGGGGCAAAGGTACGGTGAATATCTTGAATATCGTAATTTTTATTCTACTGTTTTATTGCTTTATGGTTTTATTGTTGTTAGAATTTTGCGAAGCAAAATTTAATAAGCAATAAAACAATATGACAATAAAGCTATAAAATTCTATCTTCGGTTTCTTCCACCGCCGCCGCCGCCGCGATTACCGCCGCCACGATTGTCACCACCACGTCCGCGTCCGCCACGTCCTCTGTCTCTTCCACCGCCACGTCTGTCACGTCCGCCGCCGCCGCCACGTCCACCTCTGCTGCGTCCGCCGCCTGCTTGGTCTTTTTTCGAGCCTACATTTGGCGAAAGGTCGGGTTTACCATATATCTCTCCTTTACAAATCCAACATTTGACTCCGATTTTACCATAAATAGTTTGTGCTTCACAGAGTGCGTAGTCAATATCTGCACGGAAAGTATGGAGTGGTGTACGTCCGTCTTTATATTCTTCCGAGCGCGCCATTTCCGCACCGTTCAATCTTCCAGAAATACGTACTTTGATGCCTTCGGCACCGGCACGCATGGTGGATTGAATGGACATTTTGATGGCACGACGATAGTTGATACGTGCTTCGAGTTGCTTGGCGATTTGCTCGGCAACTATGGCAGCATCCATTTCCGGCTTGCGTATTTCTACGATATTGATTTGTACATCAGTACCTGTGAGTCGTTTGATTTCTTCACGAATACGATCCACTTCCTGTCCGCCTTTACCGATAATGATACCGGGGCGCGAGGTGTGAATGGTAACAGTGATACGCTTGAGCGTACGCTCTATGATGATACGTGCAATACCTCCTTTGCTGATTCTGGCTTTGAGATATGTACGGATTTTTTCGTCTTCAACGACTTTTTTCCCCATATCTTTTCCACCAAACCAACTGGACTCCCAGCCTCGTATGATGCCAAGTCGGTTGCCTATCGGATTTGTTTTCTGACCCATTTTTTGATTAGTTTATCAGTTTATCAGTTGATTAGTTTATCAGGTATTTCTTGACAGAACCGCAATTCGTTTTTATAATGAATGAATCACTTATCAACTGATTACTATATTAATTATCCTTCCTCGTTCTCTTCCTCTTCTTCTCCCGGAAGGTAAATTCTGTTATCTAGTACAATTGTAACGTGGTTCGTATGCTTGCGGATGCGGTGTGCGCGCCCGTAAGGTACAGGACGAATACGTTTGAGTTGAGGACCTTGATTGACGAGTATTTCTTTGATGTACAATTCGTATTCGTCCGGATCTTGTCCACTTGTTTTCTGTTCCCAGTTGTTGATAGCCGAAAGGAGTAGCTTCTCCAACCATGTAGAGGCTTCTTTTCGTGTGAACTTTAGTATATCCAAAGCCGCATCAACATTTTTTTCCCGTATATTGTCTGCCACCAATCGCATTTTGCGTGCTGACATCGGGCAATTTCTGAGTTTAGCAACTGCTTGCATGATATTTATTTAACGGTTGACGGTGAACGGTTGACGGTGAACGATGTTATCGCGCTTCCGACTACTGCTTACCGACTAAAATTACTTTCTATTTCCACCGTGACCTCTAAAGTTACGGGTTGGTGAAAATTCACCAAGTTTGTGTCCGACCATGTTTTCTGTCACGAATACGGGTACGAAGGTTTTGCCGTTGTGTACAGCAATGGTTTCTCCGACCATATCGGGTATAATCATGGATGAACGGGACCACGTTTTAATGACTGTCTTGCGCTTGGTGTTTTCTTTGGCTTTCGCCAATTTGACCAAGAGCTTGTGATATACGTAAGGTCCTTTTTTGAGTGAACGAGCCATATTAAATGCGTTAATGCTTAAATTACGTAATGTGTTAATGTTTTATATCTCAATGATTTAATGTGTTGCAATATTATAGCATTGAAGCATGACAACATTAAAACATTATTACCGTTTAGCGTTTCTTCTACTAATAATGAGTTTGTTGGACGGCTTCTTAGTATTGCGCGTTTTTTGTCCTTTGGACATGACACCTGTGCGTGAGCGCGGGTGTCCTCCTGATGCGCGTCCTTCACCACCGCCCATGGGGTGATCGACCGGGTTCATGGCTACACCACGTACTCTTGGTCTGCGTCCTTTCCAACGGTTGCGTCCTGCTTTACCCATGATTTGGAGAGAGTGGTCCACATTGGATACTCTGCCCATAGTGGCTCTGCAAGTCAACAGGATTCTGCGCGTTTCGCCCGAAGGCAATTTCAAAATAGCGTATTTGCCTTCACGTCCTTGCAATTCTGCATAAGTACCTGCGCTTCGTGCCATTGCCGCACCTTTTCCGGGCTGCATTTCTACGGCATGAATGGTAGAACCCAAAGGAATGTCGCTCAAAAACATGGTATGCCCTGTATCGGGTGTCGCATTTTTTCCTGAACGGACGGTGTCGCCTACTTTTATTTTATCCGGCGCAAGGATGTAACGCTTTTCGCCATCTTCATACTGCAATAATGCAATGTATGCCGAGCGGTTCGGGTCGTACTCAATGGTTTTTACGGTTGCCGTTCCTTCGTCTTTGTTTCGCTTGAAATCAATAATACGGTAACGTCTTTTGTGTCCACCACCTCTATTGCGGACGGTCATTTTTCCTTCGCTGTTACGCCCCCCCGTTCTTTTGATACCTACCGTAAGGCTTTTCTCCGGTTTGCTCGCTGTGATTTCCTCATAAGTATTGGAAACCCGGTGGCGAAGCCCCGGTGTCATCGGTCTATACTTTTTTACCGGCATTGTTATTTATTTTTGAGAAATGTGGGTTCTAATGATTAATTTTTTATTGCACATTATTTCATTATCATTAGAATCTGCTTACGGTAATCACGCTGTTTGGCGATTTACTCAATGCCTTGTGAGCAGTTCCAACCTTCTCTTATTTTCAAATCGTATCGGCAGTTTTAATTGCCGAGTATTTATTATTTCAATTGGACAGGGCGATTGAAATCGCCTGTACGGGATGCTTATAATTCTCCGTAGATGTCAAGTGTTTCTCCTTCGGGGATGGAAACAACGGCTTTTTTGTAAGAAGCTTTACGCCCTTGAATAACTCCGCTACGGGTCATTCTGTTTTTGGCTTTGGCAGGCATAATCATGGTATTGACCGCCAAGACAGGAACGTTGTATATCTCTTCTATCGCCTTCTTGATTTCTATCTTATTCGCCTTTTTATTCACTATAAAGGTATAGCGATTGAGTTTTTCGGACATTTGCTCCGTTTTCTCTGTAATATGCGGCTTTATGATAATATTTTTCATACTAAAAATTCAATATGTCGTGATTTGTGATTCGTTTTATTATTAAACAAGTCAATATTTTAGTGTTGAATTTACTTATTTATCCAACTATCTTTAATCACGAATTTTTGTACTTTTTTTTGTAAAAAATCAATAAACAGATGAATCATATCGACAATATTCACTCATTTGCTCATTCATTCCGATAGCTATCGGAACACTCATTATGTATCTTAGGCAAAGGTTTCTTTAATTTTGTCAATCGCACTTTCCGAAAGTATCAGACACTTATTGTTGAGTATGTCGTAAGTGCTTAAATCGCTTGCTAATTTGACTTTGGCTTTTTGTATGTTGCGACTTGACAAATACACATTTTTGTCACTTTCACCGACCACCAACAAGGTTTTTTTATCGCCCAAATCCAGATTGTTGAGGATATTGATATACTCGCTGGTACTTGGTGCATCGAAGGTAAAATCTTCGAGTACGATAATTTCTTCTAATTGTACTTTACCGGAGAAAGCGGACTTACGAGCCAATTGCTTGACTTTTTTGTTGACTTTCTGGTTGTAAGTACGTGGTCTTGGTCCAAAGATACGTCCACCACCTCTGAATATCGGGCTTTTGATAGACCCCGCACGAGCTGTACCTGTTCCTTTTTGCTTTTTGATTTTTCTGGTAGAACCCGTAATTTCACCGCGTTCTTTGGATTTGTGCGTACCCTGGCGTTGGTTTGCCAAGTATTGTTTGACGGCAAGATATACGACATGCTCATTGGGTTCGACACCAAAAATATCGTCCGGCAAATCTGCTTGTTTGCCTGTTTTCTCACCTTGTATATTTAAAACATCTAATTTCATGATAAATTCGATTTCTTGGTAGAGCAAATTCGTGAATTTCCTCTACGATGAACGATGACCAATGATTTATTTTTCAATGATGACGTATCCGCCTTTGTGTCCGGGTACTGCACCGCTAATCAATATCAGGTTTTTCTCAGGATATATTTTTAAAATTCTAAGGTTTTGGGTCGTCACGCGCTTGTTGCCCATACGACCTGCCATACGCATACCTTTAAATACACGAGCAGGATAAGACGCTGCACCAATAGAACCCGGCGCACGAAGTCGGTTGTGCTGACCGTGTGTGGCATCACCTACACCACGGAAACCATGACGCTTAACAACACCTTGAAAACCCTTACCTTTAGAATTGCCTACTACATTGACTACATCACCTTCTGTAAAGACATCTTCTACGGTAACGGTATCACCGAGTGATTTGTCTATTTCAAAATCACGAAATTCTACGATTTTGCGCTTGGGTGTCGTGTTGGCTTTTTTGAAATGTCCTTTCAATGGTTTGGTAGCAGCATTTCTTCCTTCTGTTTTTGCTTCCTCAAAGCCTAATTGAATGGCATTGTAGGTGTCAGAATCTTCGGTTTTAACTTGCGTGACCACGCATGGTCCTGCCTCTACTACTGTGCAAGCAATGTTTTTACCATCTTCGGTATGAATACTGGTCATACCTATTTTCTTACCAATAAGACCTTCCATATTTTAGTTTATAGAGTGATTAGTTTATGGAGTTTATTTAATTTATGGAGTTTATTTAGTTTATAGAGTGATTAGGGGAAGTGTTTTGAGACAAAACCAATCACTTTACAAACGAATAAACTTTATAAACTAAATAAACCTTATAAACTAAATCCTTATTTTAAATGAATGCGTAGTCGTTACAGCCTTTCAATGCAAGATTGAAGGTGAATGAAATGCACCGTTTGTAGCTTTTGCGACTACTTTGATACCTATTCCGACTTATTCCACAGGGAAGATTACGTCAATTTTACTTGAATGTCAACTCCGCTGGGCAGTTCGAGCTTAGAGAGTGCGTCCACTGTTTTGGGTGTGGGCGTATAAATCTCAATAAGTCTTTTGTGCGTACACATTTGAAACTGCTCGCGTGATTTTTTATTGACGTGAGGAGACCGTAATACGGTGTAAATCTTTTTCTCTGTGGGCAGAGGAATCGGTCCTGCTACAACAGCTCCGCTATTGCGTACAGTTTTGATGATTTTTTCCGTTGATTTGTCCACTAGATTGTGGTCATAAGAACGGAGTTTGATTCTGATTTTCTGATTCATAACCCTCATTATGTGTTGGAATAGACTGTTCTATTCCTAATAACACGTAATTAAATTTTTATTGATGATTCGCTAATTAGTTCTTAGTCGGCTAATTTGCGGTGCAAAGGTAACGTTCTAATTCCTAATTAACGAATCTCTTGTCATTTATTTTTTAGCTTCTTCAATTATTTTTTCAGCCAAGTTCTTAGGAACATTTGCATAGTGCGAAAATTCCATAGAAGAGTTGGCGCGACCTGATGTAATGGTACGCAACTGTGTGACGTAACCAAACATTTCAGAAAGTGGCACATCAGCTGTAATAGAAACTGCTCCGCCTGTGCGTGGCTCTTGACCTTTGGGTAAGCCGCGACGACGGTTCAAGTCACCAATCACTGAACCGGTATATTCTTCCGGTGTGATGATTTCCAATTTCATAATCGGCTCTTGCAAGACTGAACCTGCTTTTCCGGCAGCAGCTCTGAAACCTTCTTTTGCACAAAGTTCAAAAGCGATAGGCTTGGAATCCACTGCGTGCATGCCACCGTCATATACCCGAACTTTCATAGAGTCAATGGTATATCCGGCGAGTACGCCATTGTCCATCATCGCCAAGAAACCGTCTTTGATTGGTTTTTGGTAGTTTTTATCAATAGAACCACCTGTGATTGCCCAATCAAATTGTAATTTCTCTTTGCCGTTTTTGAACTCCTCGCTTTCCAAAAATTCTTCGTCGGCAGGACCGAGTTCGAACTGCATATCTGCGAAGAGACCTGAACCACCTGATTGTTTTTTCAATCGCTCGCGGTGGTCAACTACTTTGGTTAAGGCTTCTTTATAGTTTACTTGTGGTTGTCCTTGACTACATTCTACCCCAAACTCACGTCTCAGGCGGTCAACAATAACTTCCAAGTGCAACTCTCCCATACCACTGATAATGGTCTGGCTGGTATGTTCGTCTGTACGTACTTTGAATGTTGGGTCTTCTTCAGCTAATTTTGCCAAGCCCATACCCAATTTATCAAAGTCTTTTTGAGACTTAGGCTCTACTGCAATGGCAATAACAGGGTCGGGGAAGGTCATATCTTCAAGTACGATAGGATGTTTTTCGTCACAAAGTGTATCACCTGTACGAATGTTTTTGAAACCAACACCCGCTGCAATATCTCCAGCCTCTACTCTATCAATCGGATTTTGCTTATTGGAATGCATTTGATAAATCCGTGAGATACGCTCTTTTTTGCCGGAGCGTGTATTTTTCACGTAAGAACCTGCATCCAAAGCACCGGAATAAACACGGAAGAAACACAAACGACCTACGTAAGGGTCAGTGGCAATTTTGAATGCCAAAGCCGCAAAAGGTTCGTCAGCACTTGGCTTACGTTTGAGTGGTTCGTCTGTATCAGGGTGTGTACCTTCTACCGCATCAATATCTAATGGTGAGGGTAAGAATGCACAAACCGCATCCAATAATAACTGAACACCTTTATTTTTAAAGGCAGAACCGCACATCATTGGAATTATTTTCATATCAATCACCGCTGCACGAATCGCATCACGCAAATCCTGACGAGTGATAGAATCCGGATCTTCAAAGAATTTTTCGAGTAAGCCGTCGTCGTATTCAGCCACTTGCTCTACGAGGTTGGCGCGGTATTTCGCTACATCCTCAGCAATATCGGCTGGAATATCTATGACTTCAAACTCCATTCCCATGGTTTCATCGTTCCAGATAATCGCCTGATTATCAAGCAAATCAACAACACCTTTAAACTCATGCTCTGCGCCAATGGGGTAAACGATAGGTACGGGATTGGCTCCTAATTTTTCTTTGACCTGATTACATACGTCGAAGAAATCGGCACCGGAACGGTCCATTTTATTGACAAAACCGATACGCGGTACTTTGTAACGGTCTGCTTGTCGCCATACGGTTTCGGACTGTGGCTCTACACCACCTACGGCGCAAAATAAAGCTACCGTACCATCCAAAACTCTTAATGAACGCTCTACCTCAACGGTAAAATCAACGTGACCGGGCGTATCAATGATATTTAAAGCATATTCATTATTATCCCATTTCCACTCTGTTTTGGTGGCGGCAGAAGTAATCGTGATACCACGCTCCTGTTCTTGCTCCATCCAATCCATAGTGGCACCACCATCGTGTACTTCACCGATTTTGTGTGTCAAACCTGTATAATACAGGATGCGTTCTGTGGTTGTGGTTTTGCCGGCATCAATGTGTGCGGCAATACCTATATTGCGCGTAAATGTTAAGTCTTTTGACATCGCCTTTTTACTTTTAGGAGCTTCTTTTACTACAGGATTCATGATTGTTATTAATAAAGATGAATGTAATGAACGGACAATTTTTTGCCCAATCTTTTAAATAATTTAGTAATCTCTGTGTGAGTTTAGTTTGTTATTTGTTACACTCAATTTAAAAAATTCCAAATTTGAATTATCAAATTCCAATGAAATTGAATTGGAAATTTGGAATGTGTTTTTTGGAATTTTTTGAATGATTTATCTGAAGTGAGCAAATGCTCTGTTGGATTCTGCCATTCTGTGGGTGTCTTCTTTTTTCTTGACTGCCGCACCTTCGCCTTTCTCCGCTGCCATGATTTCGGCTGCCAATTTTTGAGCCATACCTTTTCCGCTGCGTTTGCGTGCAAAGCCAATCATCCATTTCATACCTTTGGATACTTTGGTTGCCGGACGTATCTCGGTAGGAATCTGGAAGGTCGCACCACCGATACGGCGACTACGCACTGCGATTCCGGGCATGACATTGTTCAAGGCTTTTTTCCAAACGTTGTGTGGATCTTTATTGGTTTTTTCCGCAATGATGTCCATAGCATCGTAAAAAATCTCGAATGCTAAGTTCTTTTTGCCACTGTACATCATATTGTTGACGAACTGTGTCACCATTGGGTCGTTATAACGCGGGTCTGGTAAGAGTACCCGTGGTTTTGGCTTCCTTTTTCTCATATTAAATTGTATTAGAGGAACACGTTATTAAGTGCAAGTTCATCCCGATAGTTATCGGGACAAGTACAAGTTCAGCACTTTGGCGTTCGTAATTATCAAATTATTTCTTAGGTCTTTTAGCTCCGTATTTAGAGCGACTTTGCAAACGACCCTCTACACCGGCTGTATCCAATGCACCGCGCACTATGGTGTAACGTACACCGGGAAGGTCTTTTACACGTCCGCCACGAATCAACACGATGGAGTGTTCTTGCAAGTTGTGTCCTTCGCCGGGAATGTATGCAATGACCTCAATGTTGTTGGTCAAACGTACTTTGGCGACTTTACGCAATGCAGAGTTTGGTTTCTTAGGTGTGGTCGTATATACACGAGTGCATACACCACGCTTTTGTGGACAAGAATCCAAGGCTCTGGATTTACTCGCTACCTTGATTTGCTTTCTACCCTTGCGAACCAGTTGATTGATCGTAGGCATTATATTCTATTTATTTGATAGTTGTATGAACAACCGATGAAATTTTTGTTAATTTTTTGCTCGAAAAACAGGCATTTTTGGGCTTTTCATCCCAATGCCTTCTCCAAAGCGAGTGCAAAGGTAGTGACTTTTTTTGGCATTTCAAATAGTGAGGTGCAAATTTATTTGGTTTTGAGGATGTGAAAAGGGAGTATTATGGTGTTTGCACAAAAAAAGACCCGTCAAAAGGACAGGTCTTTTATATTTTCAATGAAAACAAAACTGCAAGATCAACCGCCACCACCACAGCCGCCGCCGTCTCTGTTGCCATGTCCGTCGCAATTTCCGTCATCAAATCCCCTATCACTTCCGGCTTCTTGTGTTGTCACATTCCTATCGGGTTGAGCATACTCATTTTTTTCGCATGAAACGAAAGCAGTCATCAAGATACCTACTGCAAATGCCGATAATATTAGTTTTAATATTCTCATAATTTTTAAATTTTATTTGCGTGATTTTTGTCAAATAAGAAATGTTGTACTAATGTGATAACAATATACGAAGAAAAATGTTGGGTTGCAAAAAAAAGACCCGCCAAAAATGGCAGGTCTTTTATATTATTGGTGGGAGTGACGAGATCATCCTCCGTCTCCACCCTCACTTCCCTCTCTACCTTCACCTTCACAGCCTCCGTAGTTATATTCCTCTCCTTCCCAGTCATCATAGCCTCTGTCACTTTCCGGGGTTTGCACAGAAATGCCTTTGTCAGGTTGGGCATATTCGTTTTTTTCGCATGACATAAAAGCTGTCATCAGGATACTCACAACAAATGCCGACATTAATAATTTTGAAATTCGCATAATTTTGAAATTTTATGTACATTATTAATTTAAGCACGAATTAGCATATCGATATTAACGAGAGCTAATGAAAAAAGTTGGGGTCTGGACAAAAAAAGACCTACCAAAATGGTAGGTCTTTTATATCAGTTTAAAATCATCAAATAAATTTGACTGATTATATTTTTTGTTTTATATCGTTTACCAATTGGTCTATCTGCCAGTAGCCTGTGTAGGTGATTGTATTTCGCAAACCATTCAAATATGCTGCCTTCGTCACTCCTTTACTCCGCTTGGCTTTACGATCATTATCCAATAATTTGTTGTTGATATTATTAATCACTTTTGGTCTGCCTGTCTTTTCGAGGTCTATCAAGCCATGTCCTTTTATGGATAAATAGGTTTCTGCGATAGCTATTTTTTTGCTCGACAAGTATTTTTTCATGTTCTTGATTTCTTGTGGAGTATAAATGCCTTGCAGATTTGATAGTTTCGCATTGACTTTAGTTTGGAGTTGATTGAGTTCGTTTTTTCCATTATTGGAAAGGTCGGGAGGGCGAGAGATTTTACACGTATTCTGGAAATCGTTAATGGAAAATTGTCCGTCTTTTTTCTTTTCACTCAATACAGACAGCACAAATAATTCATAAATGATACCCGAATAATCTGTTAGAAAAATATTGAAATCAAAAGTGTTTTGTCCTGTCAGTTGTTGAATGATACTTTGAAGATTAGCGGCAAAACAATAATGATTTTCTATGGAATAGGTGTAGGTTTGAAAAACAATATCGGTAGAGCTAAAGCTATGTGTATCAAGCAGATAATTGTAGTCGCTATCTACACAGACGATGAATTGTGCATCTGTATGCGAGTAAAATTTAACACATTCTCCGCTTCCGCTTCTGTATTCTCCTTTCGCACTTGCCGCTATATTTGAATTATAATAAAACTCGTATTGCTTGTCGGGTTTGGCGTGTTTGAATACATTGCGCCAGAAATATTCATCTTCTTCGCCTTCGATATATACGGCTGCATCTGCATTCAAAAAGTCAATTGCTTGAGATTTCAAAAATGCACTAATTGAATCGTATTCAACCGAAGTATTTATGGAATCAGTCATAAAACAGTTCTTCTATTCTAAACCTTTTATAGCCCCAACCTTTGCCGAATATTCCCGGTGAGTGTGTAGCAATAATTAACTGACAGTTAGGATTTAATGCTCTTAATGTATTTATTAATTTTTGTTGCCAAATGATATGCAACGATATTTCAGGCTCATCTAAAAGTAACACAGAGGGCTGTTCATCTTGAAGAAAGACTGTAAAAAAGATAAGAAGTAGTTGTTTTTCGCCTGCCGATAAATCGTGAATAAAAATATCTTTCCCCTGTCCTTTATGATGAAATTTAATACTACTTGTCTTTTCGTCTGTTAATATTTCTTTGTGTGAATGTTCAAAATATTCATTGATTGTAGAGAAGAACGTTTGTATTTTCTGTTGATATTTTTGATAATCCTCAATATCGCCTGATGTATTCGCTAATTTATTTAAGCGATAGTCCAAAAAAGTATAGGAGTCCTGCTTTTCTTTTCTGAAAATGAGGTCTTCTAATCCAATTTCTAATAATGTTCTCATTCGTAATCTTGGGTCAGCATTATCAAAATTCTTTAGTATTCTTTCTGCCCTTGACATTGAAATAGGAACGTCAAATGTGTTTAAATTTGATATTTTTTCAACAGAGTAAGTTCCCCACCCTTGTTCATCTCCAATTAATTGTTCTGTATTATTAAATCTTATTTCGACCTTTGTTTGATGAGATGAAAATTTCATTTTTTTATGAAAATCATTACCGTTGTATTCATCTAATAAGACATTCAAATAAGGTTCATTAAAAATATTCTCAATTATCCTAAAAATAGTCGTCTTGCCACTCCCATTAATGCCCACTAAAATATTGACATCATCATTCAGTTCCCATTTAAAATGATAACGCCCCCATAGATTGTTAATTTCTACAGTATTTATTTTTTCAACACGACGAGAATCATTCTGCATATCTAAATAAAAATAATAAACAAAATTTAAACAAATACAAATATACAAAAAAAGACCCACCAAAACGGCAGGTCTTTTATATCTCAAACGAAATTTAAACTTAAACTTCGACTTTTCCGATAGCTATCGGAATAAACTTAATTACCCTTCCAGCGCAGCCACACCACCCACAATCTCCGAAATCTCTCTCGTAATCGCTTCCTGACGCGCTTTGTTGTAGTCAATTTTCAGTTCTTTCAGAAGGTCGTCGGCATTTTCGGTGGCTTTATCCATAGCGGTCATACGTGCGCCATGCTCGGATGCGTGTGTATCGAGCAGGTACTTATGGAATTGTGTTTTGAGGATAGACGGCACCATGTGTTCCAATAATTCATTGGCAGATGGCTCGAAGATAAACAAAGCGTTTTGTCCGCCTTTGCTGTCGTCGCCTTCGGTAGCTTCCGGTTCTACTTTTTGTATCGGCAAAAACTGTTCGGTCTTGTAATATTGTACGGCTGCATTTTTAAATTCGCCGTAGGCAACTTCAATTTTATCGTACGTTTTATTATCAAAACTATCCATGATAGCTTGCGATACCAATGCCGTATTTCCAAAAGACAGGTCTTCAAAAAGCGCGACATTATCCATAATAAAATTGATGTCCTTATAACGATTTTTGAAATAATCGTAGCCTTTTTTACCAATAAACATCATCGAAAGATTCCCTGCCTCACGTTGTGGCGCATATTTTTCTATCAGTTTTACCGCTTCTTTATTGATAAAACTATTGAAGGCACCACAAAGTCCTCTATTGGAGGTCACGACGACTATCAATACATTTTTTTCCTCTCTTTCTAAGGCGTAGGAGATTTCCACCTCACCACTCAGATTAGAAACAATATTGGAGAGCATCGCATTTTGCTTGACCGAATACGGGCGCATCTGTACGATAGCCTGTTGCGCTCTACGCAGCTTCGCCGCAGATACCATTTTCATTGCTTTGGTAATCTGCATCGTCGATTTAATCGAACTGATACGGTCTCTGACTTCTTTTAAATTCGCCATGTTAGCGATAGTGTTGTAGTATCGTAGTGTTGAAGTGTTGTTGTGTTGTTGTGTTGAAGTGTTGTTGTGTTGTTGTGTTGCTGTATTGTAGTATTATTGTATTGATTATATCATATTTAAAATACAAAACATCAAAACGATAATACGATAACACGATAACACGATAACACAGTAACACGTCAGCACCACAACACTACGACACCACAACACCAAAACACCAATTAACGATATTGTTTAGATAAATTGGCAGCCAATTCCTTGATGGTCTTGATAGCTTCGTCTGATAATTTACCTGATTTGAACGTATCTAATACGCCTTTGTGATTTTGCTCCAATTCGGTGAGGAAGATAGATTCAAATTCCTTCACTTTATCCACCGGTACATCTTTCAACAAACCTTGCGAACCCAAATAAATAATCGCCACTTGTTTTTCTACCGCTACCGGAGAATATTGTGACTGTTTGAGGATTTCTACATTACGTGCGCCTTTGTCGAGTACAGCTTTGGTGGCTGCATCAAGGTCGGAACCGAACTTAGCAAATGCCTCTAACTCACGATATTGTGCTTGGTCGAGTTTGAGTGTACCCGATACTTTTTTCATCGACTTTATCTGTGCCGAACCACCTACACGCGAAACAGAAACTCCTACATTAATCGCCGGCAATACACCTGCGTTGAAAAGGTTGGATTCGAGGAAGATTTGACCGTCGGTAATCGAAATTACGTTGGTCGGGATATAGGCAGAAACGTCACCCGCTTGGGTTTCGACAATCGGTAATGCGGTCAATGAACCACCCCCTTTGATGAGTCCGGCTTTCTTCAAAGACTCTGGCAAATCGTTCATTTGATTCGCAATGCCATCATTATTAATGATTTTGGCAGCACGCTCCAAAAGGCGAGAGTGAAGGTAGAATACATCACCCGGATAAGCCTCGCGCCCCGGTGGACGACGTAGCAACAAAGACACTTCGCGGTAAGCCACAGCTTGCTTGGAAAGGTCATCGTAAATAATCAATGCCGGACGACCTGTATCACGGAAATACTCACCGATACAAGCTCCTGCAAATGGTGCGTAAAACTGCAAAGGTGCAGGGTCGGCAGCCGAAGCGGATACGATAACGGTGTAGTCCATAGCTCCGTTTTCTTCCAATGTCTTAGCAACTTGGGCAACGGTAGAGGCTTTTTGACCTACGGCTACATATACGCAATAAACTGGTTCGCCAGCTTCAAAAAATTCTTTTTGGTTGATGATGGTGTCAATCGCAATCGCAGATTTTCCTGTTTGGCGGTCACCGATAATCAACTCCCGTTGTCCACGCCCAATCGGAATCATCGCATCAATGGCTTTGATACCCGTTTGTAGCGGTTCGCTCACAGGCTGACGATAGATAACACCCGGTGCTTTACGCTCCAATGGCATTTCGTAAGTAGTGCCTGTAATCGGTCCGCGCCCGTCGATAGGTGCGCCGAGTCCATCGACTACACGTCCGACCATGCCTTCACCCACATTGAGCGAAGCAATACGACCTGTACGACGCACTACATCGCCTTCCTTAATCGCATCAGAACTACCCATGAGTACGACACCCACGTTGTCTTCTTCCAGATTAAGTACGATGGCTTGGATTTCATTATCGAATTTGACCAACTCACCCGCACGAACATTATTGAGTCCGTAAACACGAGCGATACCGTCACCTACTTCGAGTACCGTACCTACTTCCTCCAGGTCAGAAGTGGTCTTGAAACCGGAAATTTGTTCTTTTAATATTGCTGATATTTCATCAGGTTTGACATCAACCATAATATATAATTTTAATGGTTAATGGTGAACGGTTAATGGTTAATGGTTACATTAACCATTAATCATTAACCATTAACCATTAATTACAAATTCTTAACGTATTCGTTTTTATTAAATTCCTTTTTGATTTGTTCGAGTTTGTGTTTTACGCTGGTATCGTATAATTTGTCGTCATATCGCAGGATGAAGCCGCCTATCAAACTTGGATCTACGCTGACCTCCAATTCTATGTTGTCATCAGTGGTCTTGCTTTGATTGATTTTGGCAAGTATGCTGTCAATGGCTGCCTGCGTCAATGGCTCGGCAGTCGTCAGCACTACGGACGATATGTGTTTGAGTTTTTTGTACTGTAAATTAAACTCCGTCGTCATATCGCGCAGGTAGCTTTCGCGTCCTTTATTTAATACAACATTCAAAAATTTCGAGGTCATCGGACTGACCTTAGTTGTAAATATAGCGTCAAATGCTTTCCGTTTTTTTTCGGGCGGTATGACCGGACTTTTGATAAGCGACATAAAATCAGCATTGTCACATACCTTGCGGATGTACTGCATATCAGAGTTGGCTTCTTCGAGTTTGTTTTGCTCGACTGCCAAATCTACTAATGACTTGCTATATCGCGTGGCTATTCGCTCTATTGACATAATTTATAGTTTTTCTTCTATCGTGTAATTTTCGGGAAGATCGGGTACTTGAATGGGGTGCGACATTTCAGTCGGATATTCATATCTGACTAATATTCCATTTTCCATAATTTCAGGAAAACTGTCAGGGCTTGCAGATTTTTGTGATGGAATATAGTTGACATTATTTGGATCATTATCTTGATAATTAACAAGATTTGAGTACTGATATGTATATGTATTTTCCATTATGCTTTATTTAATGAATTAGGCTCATGTCTCCACCCTTCAAACGTTTTTCGAGTCTCAAAAGTTGTTCTTGATATGGGGGCAGCTTGCTGTTGAGGAATTTGTTGTGTGATTTTGGATATAGTACCTTCTGTAAGAAATACATCCGTTCCTCTATCTACACTTTCTATCAATATCCTTCTACAACTATAATCCCTTTGAGGGTGTTGGCCTATTTCCACTTCTGGATTGAACGGTGAAAGTAATTTTAACTCACTCCGAATATTCTCAAAAATTGTGTTGATTTTTAGGTATTGTTCATCGTTTGGTTTGACAATGCTCAAACCTAACTCATCTTTTGCCTCATTCCTGTAAATCGCATAGTCATGGCTTCCTGAATCGCTACAAAGAAACGCAATTATTTTCTCTATTTTATTGGCAGTATCTTCACTTTTTCCTAATTGTTTTTCTAATAATTTTCGGGCAACCATTTGAATTTGAGTTCTTGACCGATATACATTTCCCAGCACAAGTGGATGAACTTTATCCGACAGCTTCAAGAGGATGTCCTTCAAATCATCCTCATTATTAATCCTCAATTCATTTTTAGCAAGGTCAAAAAAACCTTGAATAGACTCTACACTGACAGGAACTCTTACCATAGGATTGTTGGGGTATTGCGGATTTTGAGGGTTGAGTGACGAATTAAGTGACGGGTCAATAGGTCCTAAGGTAGCCTGTTTTGTCATCATAATTCTGTCAGCTCCAAGTGATATAATTGTACCGGAACTTCTTGCTTTTGAGGGAATTATCATTTCAAATTTTTTGCAGAATTGTCTGATTAGATTTACTAAACTCAAGGCTGCCATAGTATCTCCACCTCTTGTGTACAGGAACAAAGAAATGGTGTCAGTCTTTCCCATTCTATCCAAATGTTTAGAGAAATACTCTAATGCTTCGGTAGATATTTGAGTTCCCATACCTAATCTGTCTCCCGTAATATAAACTAACAGTTTTGAGTCCCTGTCTTGTTCCAACCAACGATAATCATCTAATCTATCTGCAAACATATCATCAGTTTAGATATTAATCTCCTCAATCAACTTATTCACAAAATTGACCTGTTCAGATTGTCCTTTCAGTTCTTTGCGAATCACTTTTTCGGCAATATCAAGTGCCATCATACCCGATTGATTTTTGACATCAATGAGCATTTCCATTTTACGATTGCTGATTTCTTCCATCGCACTCGCTACTTTTTTGCGGTACTCTTCATCAGCACGTTTCTTGGCATCTTCGATGATTTGCTCTTTCATCTCTTTAGCATCGCGCAGCATCTTGGAACGTTCTTCACGCGCCTGTACGAGCAATTCTTCGTTTTCAGCTTTGAGGTTTGCCATTTCAGCACGAGCAATATCGGCAGAACGCAAGGCTTCGTCAATCGCATCACCACGCGCTTTGAGTCCTCTACTAATTGGTCCGAGACCAAATTTGGCTAATAGAAATAACAATACACCAAAAATGAGCGTCGTCCAAAAAATAAGACCAAATTCGGGACGCATCGGGGATAAGTCTATATCGAGTAAAAACATAATTTATGAGAGTATAGAGTAAAGAGTGTAGAGTTGAGAGTGTTCTCTTTTACTCTACACTCTTTACTCTTTTACTATTTTTAAAACAAACTTGGCTACTAACCAACCGCGTTCACCAAGTTTTAGATTTGCGGTAGCTAAATCATCCGCCTTGCATCAAACCAACAACGATGGCAAAAATCGCTGCACCCTCTACGAGTGCCGCCAATACCAATGCGTTGGTAAATAACTGTCCTGCCATTTCCGGCTGACGAGCCATTGATTCAACGGCTTTGCTACCAATTTGTCCTACACCGACACCTGCGCCCAAAGCAGCAAGTCCGGCACCAATTGCACCTAATCCGGTCATAATTGATGATATTTATATAAATGAAAAAATTGAGAAATGTAAAATGTAAAATATCAAATTTAAAACTCACATTTCTGTTAAATTTTTTCGAGTTCAAATTTTCATTGATTTTCAATTAATAATAAATAATTTAAAATTAATATTTTATTAAAAAAATTTTAAAAACCAAATTATATTTTGAATTAGGTTA
>CALIZI010000233.1 GCA_938028705.1 uncultured Saprospiraceae bacterium
TCTTTGCGAAATGCAAAACGAAAATGAGATATTGTGTCTCGAAATCTTGAAGGTAGCTCTATCATAATTAAAGTCGTTGTATTCTTTAATATAGTAAAGTCCTTCGAGATTTTTTCATTAAAAAAATAGCAAAGTCAAACTTAGTGGTTCCCAATTTCATACGTAATTTTCTTTATTATCTTAGTTCTCTCTTGCGTTCATTCGACTTTTGTGCGCTTCGTGTCCTTAGTGATTCCCAATTTCAACAATTCACGAGTCACAATATCCGCCACCAATTCACTTCCTGCATCATTCAGATGAACGCTATCGTAAATGTACGAATTATTTGCAGGAACTAATTTATCCAAATCCACTAACGGAAGATTTTCGGCGGCGGCAATAGCTCTTATTTTATCATTAAAACCTTTATAGTATTTGCAAAAATCATTATACGATAAAGTCGAATTTGCATTTTTTTTATGGTATAATGACCGCACAAAATCATCTTCGGGATGAAGGCGATTGAACTGTGTCATCAAAACAACGTTTATATCGTAAGTTCGCGCAACCCGAATAAAAGACAGCACTGCCTGTTCAAATTGTCTCTCTAAGTGTTTGTAATTATCGTAAGTTTTTTGAGACCTATGTGCTGCCCATTCGTCGGTATTGCTTGGTGTTTTTGGTTTGAATGCAGACTTCAATTTGGTATAAATATTAGGCGCAATCAAATTCATACAAGCTTCAAAAAAATGATGAATGCGCTGTCCAAAACCCTTCTTAGTTTTGCGCTCACTTTTGCTTCGTATCATAGCGCGACTATAGGGTTCATCTGCATAACTCCCTGTATTTGTGAGCATTACGAGGTCGTTCACTGCGTGCATCAGTACCACTGTTTTCGGACGCAGGCGGATGCCTTTTGTCAGCAAACCGAGTGTAGAATGCAAGGTATGATTGCCACCTTTACCGCCATTCGCTACACTCCACGCCTTGCCCGAAGCATCATTCAATTGTCGCTCCACCAAGTAAGGAAAACGTTTATTTTCCTCCACAAAAAGACAGGCGGTGGTACTGGCACCAAAGAAAATCACATCCACCGTATCGCGTTTCAAAGGCGTGTTCGTTCCAATCAAAAAACCGTTATTATCTGTCCGAACCGGATATTTTTTTCGTAGCAATGTATCTGTTTTTGCCATTCGGTCATCGCTTGGTGTTCGGTGGGTTTCTACATTCGGCGCATACTCCCGGAGTACAATGTGGCGGTTAGTTTCTATCGAACTTTCCTCCACATCATCTCTAGCCAACCAAGGGTCAATTAGCATTAATAATATTATCGTTATTAATAAATTATAAAATAATATTTTAATATATTTTTTCATTAATATGTAGTTCTTTACCACTAAGAACACTAAAGGCACTAAAATCGAATTAACGCAAAGTAAACAAAGAACATAAAGATTTTCTTAAAATCATTCGTGTTCTTTACGTTAGTTCGACATTCGTGTTCTTGGTGAGCTTAGTGGTGAACAATTTAATCAGCCTTAAATTCAACTTTCCATTTATCGGGATTTTGTGGTTGTTCGCTTTTGGTATATACAAAATCATTAATCACCAAGTCATCCATTTCGGTACTCATAAAACAGCGATAAGCATCGTAAGGCGTACATACGATAGGCTCGCCGCGTACATTAAAACTGGTATTGACAAGCAAGCTGCATCCGGTCAATTGGCGAAAAGTATCCAGCAACTGCCAGTATCGCGGATTGGTGCTTTGGTGTACGGTTTGTATTCTTGCCGAAAAATCAACGTGCGTAACACCTTGTATTTCAGATTTTTGAAAATATAATTTATTCCAAAATGATAAATCCTGATAATTATTGGGTAGCGTTTTTCGTTGATTTTCCTTAACCGGTGCCACCAGCAACATATACGGAGAATCATTATCTAAATCAAAATATTTATTTACATCTTCCCGCAAAACAGAGGGGGCAAAAGGACGAAATTCCTCTCTGAATTTTATTTTCAAGTTCAATTTTTTCTGTACTTCGGGGTCGCGTGCATCTGCCAGAATACTTCGATTACCAAGTGCGCGGGGTCCAAATTCCATTCTGCCTTGAAACCAACCGACCACTTTACCGTCAGCAATTTTCGCAGCAATATTTTTCGTCAAATCTTCAAAATTATCATATTTTCGATATACCGCTTTTACTTTTTTGTTCATGCGTGTTATCTCTTTATCGGAAAAATCCGGTCCGAGATACGTACCTTTCATTTGGTCGGCTTTACTCGTGTTTCTTTTTTCATTAAAATACATATAATGCGCTGCCAATGCCGCCCCCAATGCTCCACCTGCATCGCCTGCGGCAGGTTGGATATAAAAATTTTTAAAAATTTTTGATTGTAATAATTTACCGTTTGCCACACAATTTAAAGCTACGCCACCTGCCATACATAGATTTTCTGCGCCTGTGATGCGTTGAATCTCGCTTGCCATTTTCAGTACAATTTCTTCCGTCACTTGCTGTATGGCTAATGCGAGATTGCAATGTTGTTGTTCCAATTTAGTCTCCGAATCTCGTCGCTTAAATCCGAATAAGGCTTGCCACTTATCGTCTTTTACCATGCGTAATCCGGTGGCATAATTGAAGTATTTTTGATTCAACCAAATTGAACCGTCCGGTTTTATATCCACCAAATTTTCTTTAATGATTCGGACAAAATCCTGTGTTTGTGTAGCATCGGGATTGCCGTAAGGCGCAAGTCCCATGAGTTTGTACTCGCCCGAATTGACCCGAAAACCCAAGTAATACGTAAAGGCACTATACAGCAAACCTACCGAATGTGGAAAGTGTAATTCTTTGTGAATCAATATTTTATTAGCACTTCCAAAGCCCAATGAAGCAGTACACCACTCTCCCACACCATCTATGGTGAGTATCGCCGCTTCCTGATACGGTGATGTAAAAAAGGCACTTGCAGCATGTGAAAGATGATGTTCGGGAAAGAGTAGTGTGAGATTTTTTTTATCATAATCGCCACAGTTTTTTAAACCGTCGTAAATCTGTTTTTTTAAAAATAATTTCTCACGCAACCATACCGGAATGGCTTTCAGAAATGACATCAAACCATGCGGCGCAAAGGCATAATAAGTTTCCAACAAGCGTTCAAATTTCAACAAAGGTTTATCGTAAAACACCACAGCATCCAATTCGTCTATTTCCAGCCCTGCCTCCTCAAGGCAATACTGTATAGCATTTACCGGAAAATCAGCCGTATGTTTTTCGCGGGTAAATCGCTCTTCTTGGGCAGCGGCAATGATATGTCCGTCCACCGTCAAGGCTGCCGCCGAATCGTGATAAAATGCTGAAATGCCGAGTATCT